>JBBPYT010000304.1:0-31418 GCA_038199665.1 Hyphomicrobiales bacterium | reverse complement strand
GCCGTTATCCGGATGTCTTCGCCTGCGCGCTGCTGAATGCGCAGCCGATGGGGTTCTATGCGCCGGCCCAGATCGTGCGCGATGCGCGCGACCATGGCGTGCCGATCTATGCTGTCGATATCAACTTTTCGCAGTGGAATCATAATATTGTGCAGATCGGATCAGACATGAATGGAACCGATTCGCGCGGCCATGCCCGCCATGCGGAGATGCGTAGCGACATCCTGGGGTATCAGGCGATCCGTCTGGGGTTCCGGCAGGTGAAAGGCTTGCGCCAGGTCGACATGGAGCGGCTCGTGGCGCAACGCGAGAGCGGCTACGATTCGGTGCGCGACATCTGGCTGCGCGCCGAACTCTCGCTTTCGACCCTCGAAGAACTGGCCGAGGCCGATGCCTTCCGATCGATCGGGATCGACCGGCGCGATGCCTTGTGGGCCGTGCGGGGCCTCAACCGGTCCGGCGACAAGGACGATCTGCCGCTGTTCATCTCTGCCACCGAGGAACGGGAGCCAGACGCCGCGCTGCCGCCCATGCCGCTCGGCGAACATGTGGTGGAGGATTACCGCCACCTGTCGCTCTCGCTGAAGGCGCATCCTGTGAGTTTCGTGCGCGACCGCCTCGCGAAAAAACGCATTCTGCGCAGCGAAGAGCTGGGGGGCGTACCGAACGGGCGCCGCATCACCGTGGCAGGTCTGGTGCTGGTGCGTCAGCGCCCGGGCTCGGCCCAAGGCGTGATCTTCCTCACGATGGAGGACGAGACCGGCACGGCAAATATCATCATCTGGCCGAAGGTGTTCGAACAGAACCGCGCCAGCGTGATTGGGGCCCGGTTCCTCGCGGTCACCGGCCGGCTGCAGAACGAGGCGGGCGTAATCCATGTCGTGGCCGAGCGCATGGAGGATCTCACCCCAACCCTGAACATACTCTCGAGCCACGGCGCTACGATCTCGGACCTCGCCCGTGCCGACGAAGTGAAGAAGCCTCAGACCTTCGCGAGCCAGAGCCGGGACCAAGGCAAGGAGCTCGGGCTCAAGCTCGGCTTGCCTGCCGCCCAGGCCACCCGACCGAAAGAGGCAGCTCAGGAGAAGCCGGCCTTGGCAGGCCCTGATGTGCGTCGCGCCATGCCCAAGGGGCGCAACTTTCACTGAACACCTGCAAGACGCAAGGAGATCGCATCACAGAAAAACTCTGCAATCCTACCGCGCCCTCGCCAGCACGCTCCAGACGGCCGGGACGAGCAATGCGGCCAGCAGCGTCTTGACCACGTCCCCAAAGATGAAGGGGACTACGCCCAACTGGAAAGCGGAAGTCGTGCCGATGAAGTGGGACAGCCAGGCGAAGCCCAGCCCGAATACGACGCAATTGCCGGCCGCCATGGCGCCAAGCAGCCGCGTGAAGGAGCGGTCGGCGCCGCGCTCGGCAAACCAGCCCACGATGGCGGCGGCAAATAGGTATCCGATCAGATAGCCGCCGGTCGAGCCCATCATGTAGGCGAGACCGATGCCTCGTTCCGGCGTACCGGCCAATACCGGCAGGCCGACTGCGCCCTCGACGAGATAGAGGAGAACCGTCGCGGTTGCGAGACGCGCCCCAAAGGCAGCTCCGATCAGCAGAACCGCAAGGGTCTGCAACGTCATGGGGACTGGGACGAAGGGCACTTGGGCGCGCGCCGAAAGCGCCAGAATGCCGGTGCCGGCCAGTGCCAGCAGAAGCGCCCGGATCGCCCGCGACCGCGACGAGGATTGCTCGGGCCAGACCGCGCCGACGAGCGTCGGGTGCGCGGGAAATCTCAAATCGGTCATGAACACCTCCACACTGCGCCGGACTTGCTTTCCGCCACTCTTGGCCGCAGGTTAATTCCTCATAGGCCGCCATCCCGACGCGAGCAAGCGAAGCTTCAGCCGTCGCGGAGGCCGGTTGCCGGAGGCGAACCGCCTGTGCCCACCGACGACATTCCGTTCGATCGATCGATCTCGGCCAAGCCCGAAGAGATTCAGACGGTATCGCCGCTGTTGCGACGCGTGATCGCCAACAACGGCGGCCCCTTCACGTTTACCGGGACCTGCTCCTACGTGGTGGGACGTGGCGATGTGGCAATCATCGACCCCGGCCCGGCAGACCCGCGCCACCTGCAAAGCCTGCTCGCTGCCGTCCGGAACGAAACGGTGCGCCACATCGCCGTCACCCACACTCATCGCGATCACTCTCCAGGGGCATACGCCCTCAAGGAAGCAACGGGCGCCCCTGTTGTTGGCTGCCGTCCTCGCCGTCACGAACAACGCGACCCTGCCGAGGCGGCGGTCGAAATCGCTTTCGATCTGCGATACGCGCCCGACAGGGTCCTTGAGGACGGCGAAAGCATCGCCGGGCCGGACTACACCCTCACGGCGGTGGAAACGCCCGGTCACACGACCGACCATCTGGCATTCGCGTTTCCGCAGGGGAGCGCCCTGTTTTCCGGCGATCACGTCATGGCATGGTCGACCACGGTGGTGGCCCCTCCAGACGGATCGATGCGCGCCTATAGGGAGTCGCTGCGAAAACTGCTGGCCCGCGGCGACGCGGTGTACTGGCCGGGCCATGGCGGGCCGGTGCGCAACCCGCAGGCCTTCGTCAACGCCCTGCTGGTGCATCGGCAATGGCGCGAGGCGGCGATTCTGCGGTGCCTCGATGCGGGGGACACGACCATCGCCACCATCGTGTCCCACACCTACCGCGACCTCGCCCCCGCGCTGCGCGGGGCTGCCGGCCAGTCCGTTCTGGCCCACCTCCTGGATCTGGTCGAGCGCGGGCGGGTGGTGGCCGAAGGGCCGGCGACGCTCAACGCTCGCTACTGCCCGGCCTGAACGCGCTATTCGGCGTTCTGCAGATCGTCCGCAAAATTCTCGATTCGGGCGGCGTTGTTTCCGATGTCGGTGCGCTCCAGCCGGGACGCGGAGCGAAGGTCGACGCGAGTCTGCCCGGATTGAGGGCGGATGCGGATCGCCACGTCTTCCGGGAAACCCATGATCCGAGACGTGGCGACGGCATCGATGTGACCGACGCCGAAGCGCCCCTTTGGGGGAGTTGCTTCGACGATCCGCCAACGCCGTGCCTCGACGGTCTTTAGTGCGAGCCTGTAGGCTTCATCGGGATCAAGATCGAGGATGACCGGCTGAACCGAGGGGTAGGCGCGCCGCTGAGCTTCCCTGGTCTGGGGAGAAGGATCGTTGTGCACGAAACCGCTTCGGGCCGCCCGCGCCCCGGGGGAAACCGAAAAGGTCGGAGGTGCCGCAATATCGGTCGACACGTCGTTGATCCACGGCAACCGCGCCGCCTGGATGCCCAGATACGATGGGTAAGCCAGCACCATGAGAGCCAGAATGCAACCGGCAAGAGCCCTGGCAAGACCGCGCCAACCTTTCTGCCAGACCACAACGGCGGCCCGCGCGGCAAAGGCCAGCGCGGCGAGGGCGCAGATCAGGGCCGCTGTCAGAACCGCGACACCGCCCCATCCGCCGACAGCGCCGCTGCGCCCGAGAAGGATGGCGAAAACCGCCAGGACGAGCGCGAAAGCCGCGCACCTCCGGCTCCAGTCGGCCGCAGGCGCGACCGGCTCCGCGGCGAGCACGCGCCTCAACATGCCCGGCTCGCGAAACAGGCATCGATCGTCATGCAGCCTCCGAAGCCTGAAGCAGATCGGGGAGCTCGGCGATATTCGCGATGACCCGATCGGCGTAGGGTTCGAGAATGGCGCGCTCGGCGGGACCGCTCAGCACCGCGATGGCAACGGCCCCGGCGGCGCGAGCCGCCACGAGATCATGGATGGAATCCCCGACGAGAGCGACCTGCTGCGGCTCCACGGCGATGTGGCGCGCAAAAGCCGTCACCATGCCGGGCTCGGGTTTTCCGCCGTGACCGGAATCATAGCCCACGATGAAGTCGAGATAAGGCAGCAAGCCCAACCGTTCCAGCTGAGCCCGCGCGCTCGCCTCGGCATCGTTGGTGGCAACCCCGAGCCGAAAGCCGCGATCGTGCAGCGTGGCCAAGATCTCGGCAGGCCGCCCCAGCGGCCTCAGCGATTGCAGGGCCTCGACGCCGAAGTGGCGGTCGATCTCCGCGCACAAGGCCGCATCTCCTGTCCGGTCCAGGGCCTCGGCCCAGAGATGAACGAAATCCGCCGTCGATCCCGCGACCATCGGCGAGGTCGGAAGAAACCGGCGCTCCGCCGCGAGATAGTGGATGGCCGCCGCAAGCCTCGCATAGACCTCCGTGTCACCCACGCTCATGATGCTCATGACCGCATGAGCGGCGGCACCCCAGGTCGCGTCGAAGTCGACGAGCGTTCCGTCCTTGTCGAAAAGAATGCCGGCCACCTTCATCGGCGCCTTCCGTCGGGGGATGAATCGAGACCGGCGAGAGCCGACTTCGAGGTCTTAGGCTACGTAGCGCCTCCGGACAACCACGCGGATGGGAGCGCGGGTGGCCTCGTGATACAGGGTGGGCCGCGCCGCCGGAGGTTCAAAGCGAAAGTGTGAAAAGTTCCCGCTACGTCGCGCCTCTTCTCGCAACCTTTTTGGCACCGGTCCACACAAGTGCCACCTCCGTTCCTTTGCCGCCCCCGCGCCCCATTGCGAGCCAGGCCCCTGGGGTACCGCTCCCACAGCCGCGGCCGCCGGATTTCAGACCGCCTAGACCGGCTGCGGCTTCTCGCCCCGGCGTCGCCCCCGACACAGCTCCGCCTTCCCACAAGCCGGCCCCATCGCCTGTGCGACCGTCCGCCACCCCGCCCGTCGTCCCGCCGCTTCCCTCGGCCGCGGGCGCGGTGGTCCCCGATCCGCTCGATGCGGCTTGCACGCGAGTCTTGGAGAGCGGCAAAGTCTTGGCGAGCCGCGTCTCTCCCGTCACCGGACCTGGCGGATGCGGCATCGCCTTCCCGCTCATGCTGCGGGGGGTCGTGCTGCGAAGCAGACGGCCGGTGGCCGTTGAGCCGCCTGCCCTGCTACGGTGTGATTTGGCAGAGCAGCTGGCCGATTGGACCCGCGACGACATCGCCGCAATTGCGCTTGGAAAGGGCGAACTCCTGGCCGTCGCCGACGCGGCCGCCTATGTTTGCCGAGGCCGAAACAATGTTTCCGGTGCACCATTGTCCGAGCACGGCCGGGGCGATGCCATCGATGTCGTGGCGTTTCGCTTTGCCGGAGGCGTTGTCGTGCTGCAGCAGCCCGACGCATCTCCCTTCTGGTCGGAAGTAAAGAAATCCGCGTGCGCGCGTTTCATGACGGTCCTCGGCCCCGGCTCGGACGGTTACCATGAAGACAATCTCCATCTCGATCTCGAAAATCGCCGGAACGGGGCACACTATTGCCATTGGGATCACCTCTGACCCACCAAGATGTTGAAATCAGCCCGAAGATCCTGCAAAGCAACAACCACCGTCCGAACACGAAACCGCCTCCGCACCTCCTCTTTAGGATTTTATTAAATTGCCGGGGCCAAGGTTGAGGCAATGTTCACGACGAGCTGAAAACGCCTCGGCTGTTGCAAATCGGAAGGTGATCTTTATGCGCGACTCGGGTCTACCCAACCAAACTCAACGCGAGGCGAAAGACGCACGCGATTTGCAGGCTCATCTTTATCGTGAGATCGGGATTTCAGCAGTCGCGGCCGCGCTGCGGTTCACCACCCAGCCCGACCCAGCCAAGCGGCAGACGGAAGCGAGCGCCAGTCAATCGCACCCTCGCCGCGATGGCATCGCGGCTTAAGGCCGCCCATCTCGAAGACGGACGTTTTGCGCGGAGGATCGGCGGGGACCGGCGGTTTCATGCCCCCGATCACCCGGCGCACTTGACGGACTCGGCGAATCAGGCGTGCCGGTCAGGATTGGCGTATCGCTTCGAAGTCCTCGACGTCAGCCTGGGCAACCTCGCCTAATCAATGTGACGTTAGGACGCCAGCCAGGGACTACATGACAATGACCTTGGTCCCGAGCTTCGCCCGGTTGTAGAGGTCGATCACGTCGATGTCGCGCATGCGGATGCAGCCGGACGAGGCATCATGCCCGATCTCGGTCGGATCGTTGGTACCGTGGATCCGGTACAGCGTGTCCTCGCCTTGCGCGTCATAAAGGTAGAGTGCGCGAGCACCGAGTGGATTTTCGGGACCGCCCGGAAGCCCGCCCGCTTCGACGACCGGCTTTAAATGCGGCCACCGCTTGATCATGTCTGCGGGCGGCATCCAGCGGGGCCATTCGGCCATGCGCTTGACGGTCGCGGTGCCGGTCCAGCCATAGGCTTCCCGGCCCGTTGCCACCCCGTAGCGGATCGCGTGCCCGCCGGGCAAAACGTAAAAGAGGAGCTTGTCCTTGGTGTTGACCACGATGGTTCCGGGTGGCTGACCGGTCGGGTCCTCAACCTGATAGCGCTCGAAGTTGCGGTCCATCTCCAATTTGGGAACCATTGACATATATTCGGTGTCACGCGCCGAGAGGTTCGGATCCGGAATCGATTTATATTCGCAGCCCCCCAGCGCAACGGCGCCGACGAACAGCAATCCCAAGCCCCAGATATTCCGCATTGATCTGCCCCGATCCCGCCCCAGTTCTTCAACGGCACCGTAGCACAGGCACGGTTGCCGGAAGTACCTTTGTAGCACAAAAGCCGTTGACGTTGCTCTGACGTTACAGGTCAAAATCGTTCCTCTTTCCCGCGAGCACATTCCCTTGCCCACCGTTCTGATCAGCCACCCGGCGGGTCTCGCCCATGACATGGGCCCCGGTCATCCCGAGCGCCCGGACCGGTTCAGAGCCGTCGAAAAAGCTCTTGCCGAAGAGCGGTTCGTTTCGCTGCGGCGGCTCGCTGCACCCAGGGCATCGAAGGACTCGCTCCTCCTCGCCCACCCGGCAGCCTATGTCGACAGCTTACTCAACCTGCGACCCGCCGATGGGCAACTGATGCGCCTCGACGGCGACACCGCGATGAACTCCGGTACCTTGCCGGCGGTGTTGCATGCCAGCGGCGGCGCGGTGCTGGCAGTGGACGAAGTCATGTCGAAGCGGGCCGCCAATGCCTTCGTCGCGATGCGGCCGCCGGGCCACCACGCCGAGCGCACCAAGGCGATGGGCTTCTGCTTCTTCAACCACGCGGCGGTTGCGGCCCGTCACGCGCAAAAAGCGCACGGTGCGGAGCGCGTCGCGATCATGGATTTCGACGTCCACCACGGCAATGGCACCCAGGACATTTTCTGGGCCGACGATACCGTGATGTACTGCTCCACCCACCAGATGCCGCTCTATCCGGGCACCGGCGCGGCGAGCGAGCGCGGCGAGCACGGAACCATCGTCAACGCCCCCTTGCGGCCCGGCGACGATGGTGCAGCGTTTCGTCAGGCGATGGAATCCGTGATCCTGCCGCGTCTCGACAGCTTTGCACCCGATCTCGTGGTGATTTCGGCCGGGTTCGACGCCCACCATCGCGATCCCCTGGCGCAGCTCGAGTTCGTCGAGGAGGATTTCGCCTGGGCGACTCTCAAGCTGATGGACCTGGCCGAAAAGCACGCCGGCGGAAGGGTCGTTTCGGTGCTGGAGGGCGGCTACGATCTTCAGGGCCTGGCGAGTTCGACCGCAGCGCATGTCGCAGCCCTCATGGGACAGGTGACCTGAAGTGCCAGCCCATGCCACAGCCCTACCCGTCCAGGCTTTCGGTCGATGAGATACCGATCCCGAAGCCGGACAGACCCACGTAGGTGCGCTCGCTCGACGACAGAAGTTTGATCGAGCTGATGCCGAGGTCGCGAAGGATCTGTGCGCCGACGCCGATTTCCCGCCAGTGCTTGATGCGCATCGCTTCGGCGTTGCCGTCATTTCGGCTCGGCACCGAGGAAACCGGGACCCCGGCCGCGCCGTCCCGCAGATAGACCAGGACGCCCCGGCCTTCCGCCGACATTCGGGCCAGCGACTTGTTCACCACGGTCCCGCCGCCCAGGACATCGTTCAGGATATCGGCGCGATGCAGCCTTGTCGGCACGTTCTTTCCGTCGCCGATCCGCCCATGGACGAAGGCGAAATGCTGGACCTGATCGAAGGGCGTCGAATAGGCATAGCCGGTCAGTTCGCCGATCGCGGTCTTCACGTGGAAGGTCGCGACGCGTTCCACCAGCTTCTCCCGAGCCTGGCGGTATTCGATGATGTCGGCGACCGAAATGGATTTGAGGTCGTGCTTGCGGGCAAAGCTTTCGATCTGCTCGCCAACCATGACCGTTCCGTCGTCATTGGCGAGCTCGCAGATCACAGCGACGGGTGGCAGATTCGCGAGGCGGCAAAGATCGACCGCAGCCTCCGTATGACCGGACCGCATCAAGACGCCGCCGTCCTTGGCGATCAGCGGAAAGACGTGGCCCGGGCGCACGAAGTCGGATGCCCCCATATTGCCGTTGGCCAAGGCCCGAACCGTGTTGGTGCGCTGCTCGGCCGATATGCCCGTCGTCAGACCGTGGCGAACATCGACCGAAATGGTGAAGGCCGTGCCGAGCGGTGCATCATTCGCGGCCACCATGGGAGAGAGATGAAGCCGGCGCGCGTCTTCGCCCGTCATCGGCGTACATACAATTCCGCAACAATTGCGGATGATGAAGGCCATCTTCTCCGGAGTGCAAAGCGAGGCGGCGCAAACGAGATCGCCTTCGTTCTCCCTGTCGTCGTCATCCGTGACGGCAACGATCTCGCCCCGCCCGATGGCTTCGATGGCTTCGATGACCGAGTGGTTCATGCGATTTTCCGGACCGACTGTATCTCCGCCAGGGCTTTGGCACCGTGACCTTTATGCGAGCGCCTCTCGTAAGCCAACCGAGACCTCACATCCGTCGGCGCCCCTATCCCACGAACGGCCAAGCGGCCGCATTCCCGACTTGCGCACGATGCCGCAGGAACTGGTCGGCCAGAACACAGGCTACCATGGCCTCGCCGACCGGGACGGCTCTGATGCCGACGCAGGGGTCGTGGCGCCCCTTGGTCACGATCTCGGTCTCGTTCCCCTGCCGGTCTATGGTCCGGCGCACCGCCAGAATGGAGGATGTCGGCTTGACCGCGAACCTAACCACCAAAGCTTGGCCGCTGGAAATTCCGCCGAGGATGCCTCCCGCATGGTTCGACAAGAACACGGGCTTTCCGTCGGGGCCGCGCCGGATCTCGTCGGCATTCTCCTCGCCGCTGAACGTTGCGGCGGCAAAGCCGTTGCCGAATTCGACGCCCTTGACCGCATTGATGCTCATGAGCGCCGCCGCGATTTCGGCGTCGAGCTTGCCGTAGAGCGGCGATCCCCATCCGGCCGGAACGCCTTCCGCCACCACCTCGATCACGGCACCCACGGACGAGCCGGTCTTTCGCACCCCGTCGAGGAAGGCTTCGAAGTCTTTCGCCGCCTCAGAATCGGGGCAGAAAAAGGGATTGCGGCGGATCTCGTCCCAATCCCACCGCGCCCGATCGATCCGGTGCTGACCCATTTGGATGAGCGCGCCGCGGATCCGCACGTCAGGCACGATTTTGCGCGCGACCGCTCCGGCGGCGACCCGAGCGGCGGTTTCGCGCGCCGAAGAGCGCCCGCCTCCCCGATAGTCTCGCAGCCCATATTTCGCGTCGTAGGTGAAATCGGCATGTCCGGGGCGGTACTTATCCTTGATGTCGTCGTAATCCTTCGAGCGCTGATCGGTGTTCTCGATCAGGAGCGCGATGGGTGTACCGGTCGTCAAAGGGGTCGAGCCGACCTCATCGGCGAAGGTGCCGGACAGGATCTTGACCTGGTCAGGCTCGCGCCGCTGGGTGGTGAAACGCGATTGACCCGGGCGGCGTCGGTCAAGATCCTGCTGGATCTCGGCTTCGCTCAGAGGAATGCCGGGGGGGCATCCGTCGACCACGCATCCGAGCGCCGGCCCGTGGCTTTCGCCGAACGTGGTGACGCGGAAAAGATGTCCAAAGGTGTTATGCGACATAGGACCAGACGGCAGGCGAACGGCTAAACAGTCCGTGTACAAGCAAACCTACTCGCCGGTCGACCCCCGTGTTGCGACACGGCGCCGGCTCGGAATGACGGACACCACCTAAGCCGCCGCGCTGAACGTGGCCTGCTCGGCCGAGCCTTTCGGTTCGGCAGGCGCGCCGACCCATTCGGAATCGGCGGGAATCGATTCCCCCTTCATGACCAGCGTCAGCGGGCCGAGCCGGGCGAAATCGCCGACGTGCGTGTCGTAGAGCACCGTCGAGCCGGCCCCGATCGTCACCCCGTCGCCGACCTTGACCCTGCCGACCTTCATCACGCGGTCCTCATAGAGATGCGTCTGGAGCGCCGAGGAAGCATTGATCGACACGAAACTGCCGACGCTGACGCAGTCGAATTCCGTGATGTCGGTCATGTCCATGTAGACGCCCTGGCCGAACTTGGAGCCGAACAGCCGCAGAATCCAGGGCAGAAACGGAGTGCCGCGCAGATGATCCAGCAGCACCTTGCCGGCTAGGCCCGAGTACATGACGGCCACGGCCTCGGTCCGCATGGCCCACCACGACCACATGGGCTGGGTCGTCGGCTCGTAACGGCCCATGGTGGCCCATTTGATCGCGATGACGATCGCCGTCATGAGCACTGAAATGCCGACCGAAAGCAGCACGAACAGGGCGGCAACCTGCCAGTACAGACCGTCCAGCACCTTCGGACCGAGCCACTCGACCGACCAGGTTCCGAAAACAACGAAAAGCATAGTGGGCAAAGAAATGTGCACGGCCTCGAAGACCGCGCGCGCGAATTTCTTCCAGCGCGGCGCCTCATAGGTCCAGTTGGCGCCAACGCCGTCGAACCGCTGGCGCACCGGAAGCTTGATGGGCGGCGTGCCGAACCAGGTGTCTCCGGGGCTCATGGCCTGATTCGCAGGCGGCTTCGACATGATACCGATCAGGGCACCTTCGGGGATCTCCGAGCCGATCGGCACCACGGCATCGTTGCCGACAAAGACCCGCGCCTGCGTCTTGACACGCCTGAGGCGCATCCAGCCGCGCCGGATCTCCTCGTCTCCGAGCACGACTTCGTCGGCGATGAAGCACTTTTCGCCGATCTCGACGAGGTCGTAGCGGCCCGAGAGATTGGTCGAGATCTCGGCATCCTTACCGATCTTGGCACCCATCAGCCGATACCAGCCGCGCATATAGACCGTGGCGAAAAGGGAGGACAGCACTTCGAGCGTGATCTCGGTAGCGAGCGCCACCGCCCACTTCCGCAGATAGAACCAGGAAAACACCGAGTAGGTGCCCTCGCTGACCCGCGGCAGGACGATCCAGCGGATCGCGGCGATGAAGGCCACTGTAGTCAGCACCATCACAAAGGCCGTAGGCCAAGCCATGATGGGCAGCGACGCCAAGTAGGCCAAGTGCTCCACGTCGGGGATCTGCAGCCAATTGTCGAGTTGGTTGAAAACCCAGAAGGCTGGAAAGATCGGCAATAGGCCCAAGGGAGGTATGACGAGGAGCAGAGCCGTATAGGCGAAACCCTGCGCCAGGCGGCGTGCCGGCGAAGCCGTGGGACGCGCCTCGAGATCGGCGGGATCGACGCGGCCGACACGCCGGCCCGGAGATCCGTCCCAGATCTCGCGGGCGCCGATCGTGGTGCCGGTGCCAGCCGTCGTCAGGTCGCCGAGTTCGGCCCCCTCGCCGATCACCACGTCCTCTTCGATGACGCAGGACGTGCCGACATAGGTGTCGGCCCCGATGGTGATCGGACCGACGACGAACTCGTTGCCTTCGACGCGCGCATTGGCGAACTGGACCTTGCCGCCGATGCTGGCGCCCGCTCCGATCTCGAGCAGGTCGGTCGCGCCCACTTCGTGGTCGCAAATCACCGCGTCCGCACCCACCTTGGCACCCAGCGCCAGCAGGAACAGTCGCATCACGGGCGAACCTTGAAACCATTTGGGATGGGTCAGGGAAATCAGGCGCTGCACCAGCCACCAGCGGAAGAAGTAGGTGCCCCAAAGCGGGTATCGCCCGGCTTTCATCCGCCCCAGGATCAGCCATTTGGCCGCAATGGCGAAGAACACGGTGGCGATGTTGACGACCATGTAGAGACCGACGAGCGATGCGGCTTCCTGCAACAGCGAAGCATCGCTGCCAGTCAGCAGCATGTAGCTGACGAACACGCCCAGCCACTGCGCCGTCGTGAGCGATAGAATGAACGGCAGTGCCGCGGCCTGCGCCAGACCGCACAGGATGCGGCGCCGCAGCGGAGGGGGCGCGAAGCGGAGGTCCTTCTCCGCCCTTGGGCTGCCGCTCCGGGCACGACCGTCGACCAAGGCAGCGATGGCGCGCAAGCTTCGCGCCCGATACATGTCCTGCAGCGTAATGCCGGCAAGCGCCGGGGTCTCGCGCACGACCGAAACGAAGCGCGCCGCCAGGAGCGAATGGCCGCCA
Organism: Hyphomicrobiales bacterium; assembly: GCA_038199665.1. Taxonomy (GTDB): domain Bacteria; phylum Pseudomonadota; class Alphaproteobacteria; order Rhizobiales; family Beijerinckiaceae; genus Lichenihabitans. Next base: position 18,994 of record JBBPYT010000304.1, on the reverse strand, counting down.
AGATCCGTGAAGAAATCCGCATCGAACGGAAGCGGCTGGGCCGGGAGGACACGTCTGGCCGCGGCCAGCAAGGCCGCCTCGGTCCGGCTGCGGGGTTCTTCCTGGGCTTCCCGGGTAGGTGCGGTCAGCGCGGCCGTCTTCAACCGATTGCGATCGACCTTGCCTGAAGCAAGTCGAGGCAGCGCTTCGACGGTCTCGAACCGAGCCGGGACCATGTAGGGCGGCAGCACGTCGCGAAGCTGCGCCCGCAAGCGCGCCGGATCGGGCAAGCCGTAAGCGGCCTCCCCACGTTCGGGCACGATGAAGGCGACGAGCTGATCGAGCCCGTCGTCGTTGCGCAGCACAACTGCGGCCTGGCCTACGCCGTCGCGCTGCGTAAGCTTCGCTTCGATTTCACCGAGCTCGACCCTGAACCCGCGGAGCTTGACCTGGTCGTCGATCCGCCCCCGAAAATGAATCCGGTTCTGGTGATCAAGCACGACGGCGTCGCCCGACCGGTACAGTACGGGGTCAGAACCATCCCGCCCGAAGGGGTTGGCGATGAACTTCTCCCGCGTCAGCGCGTCGCGATTGAGGTAGCCACGGGCAACCCCCGGGCCGCCGATCAGCAACTCCCCTTCGACGCCGCGACCCAGCAATGCCAAGCCCTCATCCACCACATAGCAGGTATAATTCGGGATCGGCGCCCCGATGGTGACCGGCACTCCCTGCTCCACGACGGATGCGGTGGCGACGACGGTCGCCTCCGTCGGCCCGTAGGAATTGAAGATGGTCCGGCCAGCGCGGGACCAGCGCTCGGCGATCTCCGGCGGGCACGCTTCGCCGCCGAGGATGATGAGACGGAGCGAAGGGACGTCACGCGACAGAAGTCCGAGCAAGGTCGGTACGGTGTCAAGAACGGTTACGGCCGCGGCGCTCAAAAGATCGGGGAGCGCGTCCGCTTCGCCCAGCATCTCTCGGGTTGCCACGAAGAGGCTCGCACCGACCAGGTATGGAATCCAGATCTCTTCCATGGAGAGATCGAAGGCCACCGAAGCGCCCTGAAAAACGACGTCCTGCCGGCGCATGCCATAAAGATGATTCGCGGCGCGCAGGTAGTGGCAGATGTTGCGCCCGGTGATGACGATGCCCTTGGGAGTGCCCGTCGACCCCGACGTGTAGATCAAATACGCAGGATCGTCGGATCGTGCGCCGAGGGCGCGCGCATCGACCGGGCTGCAATCCTGCGGATCGACGAGCTCCTCCCGAGTCACGGCGGGGCACGGCAGAGCGAGCACCAAGGTCTTGGCGAGGGTCGCGTCGGTCAGCAGCAGTGCGGCGCCGGCATCCTCGAGACAGACTGCGACCCGGTCAACCGGGGCGTCGGCATCGAAGGGAAGCCACGCGGCACCGGTCTTCGCGATGGCGATCTGCGCGATAAGAAGATCGAACCCCCGCTGCATCCACAGGCCGACGATCCTTCCCGGACCAAGTCCGCGGCGAAGCAGTCCTCGCGCCAGCGTGGTCGCGACCGCATCGACCTCGGCGTATCGCATGAGGTTGTTGGGGGAGCGCAATGCGACCGCATCCGGAAAGGCTGCGGCGGTTTGGGCGAAGATTTCGGCCAGAAGCTCGTCACGCAAGAACTCGGGATGAACGGCGCCGTTCAGCACTGCGGCCGCTTCGTCGTCGAGCCCGTCAGGCTCGGCGACGTCGGAAATCCGACGAAGAATAGCGGTGTTCGTTAGACCCATTGTAGTGCGCGCCCACATTCGTCAGGTCCGGCTCGCTTCCATTCCGGCCTGCACAATGAATTCCACTTCAGATGCCGAATGTGCCCTCGCTCCGCTTTGGGCACCAAGTAGCTTGCATTTTCAAACCTGCACGACTCACAAGCTAGGTTCGCACAGAGCGGATTAACGTCCTGCAACGGACTTCGCGACGAACCGAGGACCGACCGTCTATGCGGCGCCGCACCTGAACGGCGGGTGACTTGAACCGGGATGCCCGACTCGGCGGGGACTGCCGCCGGCCGAAAAACGGCCGCGCATTGCGTCGCCGGTTCGGACAGAACTCCTGCCGCGGTAGCCCCTTCAAAGCCAAGTTGCCAGCCCCGCCTCGAAAACCAAGATCCGCCCCTGCCAGATGTCCACGCGCGGCGCAAGTTTTGGATCCAGTCCGGTCAAAATCACCAGCATGGCGCGGGCGACGCCGCCATGGGCCACGACCACGGCGTTGTCCCGGATCGTGGCGAGCCAAGGCCGGATCCGGTCGGCAACCTGCGCATAGCTTTCCCCCTCGGGGGGAACGAAGGCCCATCTGTCGCCTCTACGCTCGGCGTGTCGCGGCGGATCGGACGCGGCGATCTCTCGCCAGGTCAGCCCTTCCCAGGCCCCGAACGAGATTTCCTTGAGGCAGTGCTCCAGCCGGAAATCGGCTGGCTCCAGGTTCATGGCCCGACGCATGATTTCCATGGTGGAGCGGGTTCGGTCGAGCGGTGAGGCAATAAAGTCGAGCTCCGCCGCCTGCAGACCCCGTGCCGCCACGACACGGCGCAGGACGCGCCCCGCTGCGGCGGCTTGGTCTCGACCTCGCCCGTTCAGCGGCACATCGGTTTGTCCCTGCAGGCGCCCTTCGCGGTTCCAGTCGGTTTCCCCATGCCGGATGAAGAAGAAGCTCGGCGCAGGGGGAGTCGATTCAAGAGGTTCGTCGCGGCTGCGAACCGTCCCGGTGCTCGTCAATGGGCCTGGCCTTCGTCCTTGACCGCGATGTCGGGCGCGGCAGGGTTTTTCATCCCAACGACATGGTAGCCGGCGTCCACATGCACGATCTCCCCCGTAATTCCGCGCGACATCGGCGAGAGCAGGAAAGCAGCGCTCTCGCCGACCTCCTCGATCGTCACAGTGCGGCGCAAAGGAGCATTCAGCTCGTTCCAGCGCAGGATATATCTGAAATCGCCGATGCCCGAAGCCGCCAAGGTCTTGATCGGCCCAGCCGAGATGGCATTGACACGCATGTCCTTGGCGCCGAGATCGGCCGCCAAATAGCGCACGCTCGCCTCGAGCGCCGCCTTGGCGACCCCCATGACATTATAATGCGGCATCCACTTCTCGGCTCCGTAATAGGTCAAGGTGAGCATGGAGCCGCCGGGACCCATAAGCTTCTCGGCGCGCTGGGCCGCCGCCGTGAAGGAATAGCATGAGATCAGCAAAGACTTGACGAAATGGTCCTCGGTGGTTTCGATATAGCGTCCCGTCAATTGGTCCTTGTCTGCGAAAGCGATGCAATGGACGAGGAAATCGAGTTTTCCCCAGAGTTTGTGAACGGCGCTGAACACGTCGTCGATAGACGCCGTGTCCGTAACGTCGCAATGGCCCACCACAACCCCGTCGACTTCTCGCGCCAGCGGTCGCACGCGTTTTTCCAGCGCCTCGCCCTGATACGTGAAGGCAAGTTCCGCGCCGGCGGCGCGCGCCGCCTTGGCGATTCCCCATGCGATCGAGCGGTTGTTCGCCAGTCCCATGATGAGGCCGCGCCGACCAGCCAAAATACCGGAATTGCCGCTAGCGGCATTGCTGGAATGATCTGACATCAGTGTCCCGACCTCCGCCCTCACAATGTCGCGCCGAGGCAAGCTCGATCGCCGATCAGGGCGTTTGCCCTTCCTTAGCCCAATGAACGCGCGCGTGGAAAGACCGCGATGCTCCGCCTAATGGGCGTTAAAAAGGAGTCGAACGCCCTAAGGATGCCATGGGCAAAGGTTGAGCAATGCCCTAATATGGTGAAAAGATCGGTAACCATCGTGAGCGGAGCGGAACATCGTCCCATGCCGAGCTTTGGAGATGACATCGGCCGGCTCATCCCCCATTTGCGGCGCTTCGCGCGAGCCTTGGTGCGCGAACATTCCCCGCAGGTCGCCGACGATCTCGTGCAGGAAACGGTCGTTATGGCGATGCGGGCCGAACGTGTCGCTCGAGGCTCCAATCTGACCTCTTGGTGCTTTGCTGCGCTCATGAGGGTTCATCGCCTGCGCGAGCCTTCGATCATGTCGGCGCATGACTCAGGTGCCCTGGGCGTCGCCGCGAGTGGCGGTCGCGGAGCAACCGGATCGACACTGCCTCTCCTCCCGAAGGACATTGCAAGATTGGACCTCTTGCCGCTCGATGAGCGTGAGGTGCTCTTGCTCGCCGCCCTGGTCGGGATGAACTACGCGCAAATCGCGGACACGCTGCACGTGCCGTTAGCTGCGGTGATGGCGCGACTCGGCAAGGCCCGCAACCGTCTTGCACGGGCCGACCGCTCCGTCGGCCCCAACCAAAGCCGGCGCTCTGCTCCGGTAGGCAAGACTCGTGCGGCGCATCATCTGCGCCTTGTCAAATAGGCTCGGAGATCGCTCGTGAGCCACCGATCACGGCCCTTCGACGACGCAGATCTGCATTCCTTCGTGGATGGACAGATGGATCTCGGGCGTCGAGCGAGTTTCGTTCAAGCCCTCGCGGGGGATCCGGAGATGCGAGCGAGAGTCGAAAGTTGGAAGCGGCAGAACGAGGCCTTGACCGCGACGTTCAGCTTGGCCAGGTCGGAGCCCGTCCCGGTCAGGCTGATGCCGACGAGCCTCAATCGGGAATCCCGGCCTGAGTCGTGCGCCGGCACGAAACCGGAAGCGGAACGGGCTCGTAGCGAACCCCTCGCCGAAGTCCATCGAAGTCCCGCAATTCCCGGCATCCTCGCAGTTGCGGCCGGTGCCTTTCTGACCGGCTTGGTCTGCAGCTACGGTGCCGCAGGCCTTGGCTTCGGTCCTAGCATGTTCGCCGGCAGGCACCCGATCGAATCCGCCCTTCCGACGGGAAATCGCGCCCTAGCGTTGCGTGCATACGAAGCACATCAAACCTACGCCACCGACCTCAACCGCCCGGTCGAGGTGCCGGCCTCGGACCAGGCTCACCTGCTGAAATGGATACAGCATCGACTGTCGATGCCGATCCGGATTCCCGATCTGGGCCCGCAGGGCTGGAACCTGCTGGGCGGCCGGGTTCTGCCGGGCGAACTTGGGCCCGCGGCCTTTCTGATCTATGGAAATGGCGTCGAGCGCCTCGGCCTTTATGTGGCGCGAACCAACACGCACCAGTCCGATACCTTCACCGTTTACGATAATGGCGCCGGGCTGGCGAGCGTAGCCTATTGGGTCGACGAACCCGTTGGATATGCTCTTACGACCAGCCGCGACTCGGGTTGGCTCGATCGAAATGGCGCCGCCCTCTACCAAAGCGTGCGGGCTCAGGCGAGGGACAATGCCTCCGCGTTTTGAAACGTTTTGGGGGTGCCGGAATGGTTTACGGTGCGCGGTGCACCAAGGTGTCGAAGAATTCAGGTTCTCGAAGGGCGCGGATCGTAAGGCTTCTCGTCCCGCCACCGTTGCATCATTTCATCCAGCTCGGGATCGACCCGGTCCGGAAGCACAACCTTCGGCGTGACCAGCAGATCGCCGGAGCCTTGGGCTCCTGGCAGTCCCTTGCCACGCAGCCGCAAGGTACGCCCTCGATTGGCGCCCGGTGGAAGGGTGATCTCGACGGTTCCGTCGATCGTCGGAACCGGGATCTTCCCGCCGAGGACCGCTTCGTAGAGCGAAACCGGCAGGTCCAGGCGGAGGTCCCGACCCTCGACCTGGAAAAGCCTGTGGGGCGCGATATGGACCGTGACGATGGCGTCGCCGTGCGCGCCTCCGTTCTGCCCCGGGTGGCCCTGCCCCTTCAGCCTTATGGCCTTTCCGTCTTCGATGCCTGCCGGGACCTTGATCTCGAGTGTTCTCCCGGTCGGTAGCGTGACGCGCGCGGTTCCACCCGACACCGCCTCTTCGAGCGGAACCGTTACGGACGCGGTGACGTCCTCTCCCCGAGATGCGGTTTGGCGCGAACCGCGAGCCGCACTGTGCAAGAGGTCGGCGAAAAAATCGCCTGGGTCGACGCCGGCGCTGGGGCCCGACGAGCGAAAGCCGCGCGTGAAAGGTGACCCGCCTCCGCCGAAATCGAAATGTTCGTAGTGCGGCGTGCCGCCACCAGCACCGAAACCCTCGAAGCCCTGATAGCGCGGCTTGCCATCGCCGTCGATTTCGCCGCGGTCGAACGCCGCCCGCTTCTGTTCGTCCCCCAGGATCTCGTAAGCCTGGTTGGCCTCGGCAAATTTTTCCTTGGCCTTCGGATCTTTGCTTTGATCTGGATGGAACTTCTTGGCGAGCTTACGGAATGCCTTTTTGATCTCTGCCGTATCGGCGGATTTCGCTATGCCGAGAACCGTGTAAGGATCGCGCATCGTAGACCCATGCTCGTCTGTGCCCCTGCAAAAGCGGAGACATTTCCAATGCCGCTAAAGTGGGATGAATGGCAAGTTCGGGCAAGGCGGATCCGGGTACCTCGGCCGGATTTCCGCTGTTCTGGTCGCCTGGCGACTAATTCCGTTCCTTGATCTCGGCGAGAATCCACTCGCCATCGGAGTTTCGGCACGCCGATCCTCCGAGCGATCTGTCGGACCGGGACGATGCGGAGACATTCGCCTTGAAAGCGCGACAGATTCGGTCCTTTTCGAGAAACGGAGGCGCAAGCGCCACGAACGATCCTTTGGCACCGGATTGCGGATTGTCCCAGGCTACGTTTGAACCGTTGCCTTGCGGATCGAGCGCGACGGCGAGTGCCGATTTGGCCCGGCGCCAATCTTCCTTGTCCAGCGCGGGCGATAGTGCCGCAGCGGAACGGTTGACGGAACCCGTCGGGCCATCATCGTTGGCGAACCCCGACAGCGGGAAGGACACCGAGCAGGCACCCGTTGACAAGCCGAAGCCGAGGCAGATTGCTGCATTCGCCAGCAGCCGTAGCCAGGAAAAGCAAAGCCCAACGGGCATGATCGCGGGACACTCCCCAATTATGGCGATGCCGTCCGGCCCGACGGGCCCAGTGCGGGTCACCCACCAACTCACCTCAGTAAACTTGCAGGGGACTTACTTTGAATCCGTTAACCGGACATGACTTCACGGCGAGCGACGACCCGCTTGCACTTTTTGAAAGATGGATGGCGGAGGCCGAATCGAGCGAGCCCCGGGACCCGAATGCGATCGCTCTGGCGACGGTGGATCCGGATGGGCTGCCCGACGTCCGGATGGTGCTGCTCAAGGGCGTGGATCGTCGCGGCTTCGTCTTCTACACAAATACGCAAAGCGCCAAGGGTCAGGAACTCGCCGGCAACCCCCAAGCCGCTTTCGTGCTCTATTGGAAGTCGCTCAATCGGCAGATTCGGGTTCGCGGTGCGGTCGAAAATGTCTCGGAAGCCGAAGCCGACGCCTATTTCGAAACCCGGCACCCGCGCAGTCGCGTCGGCGCCTGGGCCAGCCAACAGTCCCGTCCCCTCGCCAGCCGCCATGATCTCGAACGTGCCGTTGCGGCTTTGGAGGAAAAGTTCGGGGATGGCCCAATCCCTCGTCCTGCCTGTTGGCAGGGATTCAGGATCAAGCCCCAAGCTATTGAATTCTGGCAAGACCGCCCCTCACGGCTGCATGACAGGATCGCGTTCCGCCGCGATGTCGCAGGGAACGGCTGGACCAAGCAGAGGCTCTATCCTTGATGTAGAGACCGATGACCGAGTATCGTTGAGCGGCGACGCCGAAGGCGGCGAACGCGTTCGACGCTTCATCCCGGTTTGATATGTCTTTACCTGCAGCCAAAACCAACGCGTCCCGGCGAACCATGCTTCTGACCGGAGCATCGCGCGGCATTGGTCATGCCACCGTGAAGCGCTTTTCGTCCGCGGGCTGGCGCGTCATCACCTGTTCGCGTCATGCGTTTCCAGAGGACTGTCCTTGGGAGATGGGACCGGAAGATCACCTCCAGCTCGATCTCGCCGATCCGGACGACATCGAGGCGGCGATTGGCGAGGTCAGACAGCGCCTGCCCGAGGGGCGGCTCGACGCGCTCGTCAACAACGCCGGAATATCGCCAAAAGCCCAAGAGGGTGCCCGTCTGGGAACCATCAACACCGCCATCGGCGATTGGAAAACGGTGTTCCAGGTCAACTTCTTTGCCCCCGTGATGCTGGCGCGGGGCCTCATCGACGAATTGCAGAACGCGCACGGGTCGGTGGTGAACGTAACCTCCATCGCCAGATCCCGCGTCCACCCTTTCGCGGGCGCGGCCTATGCGACCTCGAAGGCGGCCCTCGCCGCCCTGACGCGCGAAATGGCCGCCGATTTCGGGCCGCGCGGGATCAGGGTCAATGCCATTTCGCCCGGTGAAATCGACACGGCGATCCTTTCGCCCGGAACCGACAAAATCGTCGACCAATTGCCCTTGCGCCGACTGGGAACGCCGGAAGAGGTCGCCAAAGCCATCTACTTTCTCTGCACCGAGCAGTCGAGCTATGTCCATGGCGCGGAAATTCACATCAACGGCGGACAGCACGTGTGACGATTGCTGCGTCGCGAGCCTACCCCTCCCGGCCATTTCTGGCGGCCAGCATAGCGGTGTTTCGAAACGGACGGGTTTTGCTGGCGGAGCGAGCCGCCCCGCCTGCGGCCCGGCTGTTCTCGCTTCCCGGAGGCCTCGTCGAGCCGGGCGAAACGCTGCAGCGCGCGGCCCTGCGTGAACTCGAGGAGGAAACCGGCGTGCAGGCGCGGATGGTGGCGTTCAACGATCACGTCGAAGTCATCGAGCGCGATTCCCACGATCGAGTCTCGGCGCACTTCGTGGTCGCGTCGTTCGTTGGCTTGTGGATAGCGGGTGAAGGCGTGGTTGGGCCGGAAGCCCGCCGCATTCTGTGGATCGAGCCGCATCGCATCGGCGAACTCGACGTGACACCGCATCTCGCACCGCTCGTCGCGCAAGCGGCCCGGATCGCGCGATCAGCGGCATGAAGCCCAAGACCCCGCAAGCTCTGGCTTGTGCCGCGCTCCTGACGATCGGCTCGGCCTGGGCGCAGGGTAGCCAGGAACTGCCCGCATCGCCTCCGCTTCCGCCGACGCAAAATCCATCCGGCCCCGCCCTGCCGGGCGAGGACGCGTTTCCTCCTTACGAGCCGCAATTGGAGCGGCTCGCGACACTGATGGGAACGCTGGCCTATCTGCGCGATCTCTGCGGCAAGGGCGACGGCTCCGAATGGCGCACTAGGATGTTGGCGCTTCTCGACGCCGAAGCCAGGACGCAGGGCCGGCGAGAACGGCTGGCCGGCGCCTACAACAGTGGCTTCCGCGGGTACGAAGTCACCTACCGCGCCTGCACGCCCTCCGCCGAACTGGTCATTCTCCGGTCCGTCGAGGAGGGCGACCGGCTGGCGCGCGAGCTTTCCAGCCGCTTCGGCGGAGGATGACCCAAGGCATCGGTCAAAGCCCACCGACCTCGTTAACGCTTTGTCAAGAAAGCCGTAGCTCCGGGGCGACGCCCGAGCGATGGTTGCATGGCCATGACCCACGAATCACAAAGTTGCGACAGAGCCGCGGCCGCTGACGAGCGCCATTATGCGCACACTCTTATGAGGGAGCCCTTTGCGGAAGCGACTCTCGACGGCCTTCCGGAGGACAGCATGACTCAGGCGGCGCTTTTCGTCGCTTTCCAGAAGCTCGTCACCTGCTATGGCGAGGAGGCCGTCGCAGTTTTTGCCGAGCGTTTGCCGGAACGGGTCCGTCACGGAGAATTCTCGGTCGGCAGCCGACAGTGATCCGGAACCATTCCCGCCGCTCGTGAACGGTAGCGCCACAAGCCCACCTGCAAGGCTCTTTCGTCCAATCGGCAACTCGCGGTCCGCCAGCACGTTCCGTATCACATCGACATCGTTCGAACCCCGCGGATGCCGCAATGAAGCAGGCAAAGCTGTCGACCTACCGCTCGAAGCGCAACTTCGAGCAAACCTCCGAACCTAGCGGCGCAACATCGGTGCACCCTGCGCCGGCTCTTCGATTCGTAGTGCAGAAACACGCCGCGCGACGGCTGCATTACGATCTCCGTCTGGAGCTCGACGGCACGTTCAAGTCCTGGGCCGTGACGCGCGGGCCCTCGCTCGACCCGCACGACAAGCGGCTGGCCGTCGAAGTCGAGGATCACCCGCTCGATTACGGCGACTTCGAAGGCACGATCCCGAAGGGCCAGTACGGCGGCGGCACGGTCATGGTCTGGGATCGCGGAACCTGGACCCCCGAGCAACCCTCGCCCCAAAAGGCATTTGACGCTGGCGACCTCAAGTTCACGCTGAACGGCAAGAAACTGCATGGCAGCTGGGTTCTGGTGCGAATGAAGCGTGACCGCACGGGCGGCAAACGGACCAACTGGCTGTTGATCAAACATGCCGATGCGCAAGCCAGAGCGGGCGAGGGCGAGACAGTGCTTGCGGACGACTGTTCGGTTGCATCGGGGCGTGCGATGGAAGAAATCGCTGCTGGAAAAGGACGTAAGCCGCGGCCCTTCATGCTACACGTGAACCGCAGCGGCTCTTCGGTCGAGACAGAAAAAAAGAAGCGGGCCAGAGCCAAATCCAAGCCGCAGGCAAACGAGACGCCGGTGGCGAAGGCTGAGAAAAGCGCGGCGAAACCAACCGAAGCAGCCCCCGCGTCGCCGTCGGCGAAACGTAGACCCGTCCGGGCCAAATCGGCACCGGCAGCCGATAGTCTCGGCAAAGCGCCGGGAGCACTGCCTTTGCCGACCTTTGTCGAACCGCAATTGTGCAAGTCCCTGGACCGTCCGCCGTCGGGGGAAGGCTGGGCGCACGAGGTGAAATTCGACGGCTACCGCCTGCAGATGAGAGTGCAAGGGCACCGGGCTTGGCTGCGGACCAGGAAGGGGCTGGACTGGACGGAAAGCTTCGGGGCTATTGCGCGCGCTTCAACGACCTTGCCCGACTGCATCATCGATGGTGAAGCGGTCGCGCTGGACCGTAACGGCGCACCCGATTTCGCGGCCCTGCAGGCGGCGCTGTCCGAAGAGCGGACCGACAACCTGATCTATTTCGCCTTCGACCTGCTGTTCGCGGACGGCGATGACCTGCGTTCCCTGCCGCTGGAAGAGCGAAAGAACCGACTTCACGGCCTGCTCGAAGCAACCCATATCGGTGGGTCGCCTTCCCCCATCCGCTATGTCGAACATCTGACCGCTGCCGGCGATGTGGTTCTGCAGGCGGCCTGCCGAATGTCGCTCGAAGGCATCGTGTCGAAGCGCCTCGATGCTCCCTACCGGTCCGGCCGGGCCGAAAGCTGGACCAAGGCCAAGTGTCGCGGCGGACACGAGGTCGTCATCGGGGGTTGGGCCGATACGAACGGGCGGTTCAGATCGTTGCTCGTGGGCGCGTACCGGGATGACCACCTCGTCTATCTCGGACGTGTAGGGACGGGCTTCGGGCAGGATGTCGTGAAGCGCATCACTCCGACCTTGAAGTCGGCAGCGGCCGAGAAAAGCCCGTTCGGGGGCAAAAACGCACCACGCAACGCTGCGGACGTCCACTGGCTTCAGCCCAGCCTCGTCGCCGAAATCGAATTCGCCGGCTGGACCGCGGATGGCATGGTCCGCCAGGCCTCGTTCAAGGGTTTGCGCCAGGACAAGCCGGCTGTGGAGGTCGAGGCGGAAGCCCCGGCTCCTGTCGAGACGGATCTGGCGAAACCCCAGGCGGCATCGGCCGAACGCCAAGCCGGGCCAAGCCGCCCTGCCCGCCGTGCCACCCAGGTCGAAGCAGCCAAGGGCTCCAAGGGTGATTCGGTGGTCATGGGCGTGCCGATTTCGCATCCGGACAAAGTGTTGTGGCCGGCTTCCGGCAACGATCCGGCCATCACCAAGCTCGACCTGGCGCGCTACTTCGAAGCGGTGGGTCCGGCCATGCTGCCCCATGTCGAGGAGCGCCCTTGTTCCATCGTTCGGGCGCCGGACGGCATCGACGGTGAGCTTTTCTTTCAACGGCACGCCATGCCGGGGACCTCGAGCCTGTTGACGCTGGTCACCATCTCGGGCGACCGCAAGCCTTACCTGGCCCTCGAACGTGTCGAGGGCTTGGCGGCACTGGCCCAGGTTGCGGCAACCGAGCTTCATCCCTCGAACTGTTTTCCGCACGAACCCGAAACACCGGGGAGGCTGGTGTTCGACCTCGATCCGGCGCCCGAGGTCGACTTCGCTCGGGTCATCGAAGCGGCGCGCGAGATGCGCGACAGGCTGGAACATCTCGGGCTCGCGACTTTCCCCAAGACGACGGGCGGCAAGGGGCTCCACGTCGTCACGCCTTTGGCGCACGACAGGAAGCTGCAATGGCCCGAAGCCAAAGCCTTCGCCCAGCGTGTGTGCGCCGAGATGGCAGCCGACAGCCCGGACCGCTACCTCGTCAACATGTCGAAGAAGGCCCGGGTCGGGCGCATCTACCTCGACTACCTGCGCAACGACCTCCTTTCGACCGCGGTTGCGCCGTTCTCGCCCCGGGCGCGGCCAGGCGCCACCGTGTCCATGCCGCTGACCTGGCTCGAGGTCAGGTCGGGACTCGACCCGCGCCACTTCACGATCCGCACGGTTCCGGCTCTGCTGAAAAGGAGCCGCGCCTGGGACGGCTTCGGCGAGGCCGCCCGGCCGCTTCCATCGTTGCCCGCCGCGCCGAAGCAAAACCGAAAGCGATAGCGCCCACCCCGCCCTTGTGTGCCCTGGGCCATGGCTTATCTTCCGGAGTGAGCAGATGGCGAGCGGGGCCGGATGAGCGGAGCTTTTCTTGCGGACAGAGGCGTAGTCGAGGTCGGCGGAAGCGAGGCCGGCGCCCTTCTCCAGCGTTTGTTCACGAACGACGTAGCGGGGCTTACACCCCGCCAAGGTCGCTACGCGGCGCTACTCACGCCGCAAGGCAAGATCGTCGTCGACTTTCTAGTCGTGCTCTGCGGCGCCGGCGACGAGAACCGCTTCCTGCTTGATTGCCCGCGCACTCTCGCAGCGGACTTGGCCAAGAAGCTGACCATGTACCGACTGCGCGCGCAGGTCACGGTGGCGGACCGCAGCGCCGATCTCGGCGTGGCGGCGTTCTGGCCCGACCGCCCGACCACCGCAGGCATCGTATTTCGCGACCCCCGCCACGACGCTCTGGGCTACAGGGTCATCGCCAGACGCGCCGACCTTGCCGGGATCGGAGCCGAGGCGGGCGCCGCGGAATTTCGCGCCCATCGCATCCTGGCCGGCGTTCCCGAAGGTGGGGTGGATTTCGCCTATGGCGAAACCTTTCCCCACGAAGCCAACCTCGACCGCCTGCACGGGCTCGATTTCTCCAAGGGCTGCTATGTCGGCCAGGAGGTGGTGTCGCGGGTCGAGCATCGCGGCACGGCGCGCAAGCGCGTCACCCCGGTGATCTTCGAGGGAGAACCGCCGCCCATCGGAACCGAAGTCATGGTCGGGGACATCGCGATCGGCACCATGGGATCGGCGGTCGGTGGGTGCGGGCTGGCGATGGTGAGAACCGATCGTGCCGCGGAAGCGGCCGCGCTGGGCGCAGTGGCGACCGCAAACGGCACGCACCTGAGCATTGCGCTCGGGTGAAGCTCGGGTGTTGGCAAGAATGCCTTGTCGGCTCTGCGCCCGGGGCAAGAAGCCGCGATGATGCGCGAACTTAACCCATCAGCCGCACCGTTCGAGCTCCGCGCCTGGCAAAGAATGCTGTCGGGCCGTCGGCTCGACCTCCTCGACCCCTCGGCGGCCGATATCGAGATCGACGACATCGCCCACGGCTTGGCCCGCGTGGCGCGCTGGAACGGGCAAACGTCGGGGTCGCACATCTTCTCCGTCGCGCAGCATTCGCTTCTGGTCGAGGCGATCGCCGCAGCGCTCGAGCCGGGACTCGCGGCGCAGGAGCGGCTCACCGTGTTGCTGCATGACGCTCCCGAATACGTCATCGGAGACCTGATCTCGCCTTTCAAGGCCGTGGTCGGCGACGCCTACAAGATCGTCGAACAGCGCATTCTGCGAGCAATTCACAACCGCTACGCCTTGCCGAACCCAGCGCCGTGGCTCGCTCAGCTGATCAAGCGCGCCGATCGCACCGCGGCCTTCACGGAGGCCACACGCCTCGCCGGCTTCGACGCCGGCGAGGCCATTCTTCTGTTCGGACCGGTCGAGATCCAAACAACGGCGTTCGATCATTGCACGGCTTCGCTATCCTCCGAGGAGGCGGAGCGGCTGTTCCTCGGCCGTTTTCGCGTGTTGCAGGATGCCGCGCTGGCCGCCGGCGCCGGCGAGGCGCGCTGAATGGCGCAGATTTGGGTTTGTCCCCTCTCCCGCTTGGAAGGCACCTTGCGGCAGACCGGAGCTCGAAGCGTCGTGACGCTCATGGCGCAGACTGTCCCCCTGCCGCCAGGGATTGCAGCGGAGCGCCACCTCTGGCTCGACCTGTCCGACATCGCGGAGCCGCTTGCCGGCCACGTGCTGCCCGGCGTCGAACATATCGATGCATTGCTGCGCTTCTCTACGGACTGGGACCGCAGCGCTCCGCTCCTCATCCACTGCTACGCGGGCGTCAGCCGTTCGACCGCGGCCGCATTCGCGGTCGCCTGCGCGCTGCAGCCCAAAGCGGACGAAGCCGCAATCGCCGCCAAGCTTCGCGCCGCTTCGCCCACCGCCACGCCGAACACCAGGATCGTGGCTCTGGCGGACAGCCGTCTCGGCCGCTCGGGACGCATGGTGGCGGCGATTCGAACGATTGGGCGCGGCGTGGATTGTTTAGAAGGTGTGCCCTTCAAGATCGACATCGAGCACCAGGACGTCGATCGTCCATGGGCCGGGTGAACTCTATATCCCGGCGTACCACTGGTAGCCGTTGTCTTCCCAATAGCCGCCGTTGCCCTCGCCGAAATCGGCGTAGGAGTCCACCAACTCGATTCGCATGATGTATTTCGACATTTTGTAGCCGAGCTGCCGCTCGACCCTCAGCCGAAGCGGCGCGCCGTAGGGCACCTCCAGCTTCTCGCCGTTCATGTCGTAGGCCAGGATCGTTTGGGGGTGGCGAGCGTCGATCAGATCGATCGAACCGTAGAATGGGGTCGGCCCGTCCAGCGCTCCGTCGTCCATCGTGTCGGCACAGTGGAACACGACGTATCTGGCCGTGTCCTTCACCCCCGCCTGGTCGAGGATCATCGACAGTGGCACGCCGGTCCACTTTCCGATGCAGCTCCATCCCTCGACGCAATCGTGCCGCGTGATCTGGGTCCGGGATGGCATTGCCCTGAGCTCCGCGAGCGACAACTCGAACGGATGGTCGACCAGCCCATCGACCTTGAGTTTCCAGTCCGCGAAGTCACTGGCGACCATCCGGCGATAGTCTTCGTCCTCCGGATCCGTGCTGCCATTGGCTTTGAAATGCGGGCTGATGTCGGCCTCGGTGTACTCGGGCGCCAGCGCGCTGCGGCCCAGAATCGCGCGCTGCACCGAATAGGTGAGCCTTTCGCCCACATCGAGAAGCGACGTCGCGATGTCGCCCCCGGAGATCTTGTCGCAACCGGCGAGAAGCAGCCCGGTGAGGCTGGCCAGTCCCCCGGTCAGAACACTGCGGCGGTTCGCTGTCTTGTTACGCATGGGTGCTGTCACCTTGCTTCGCCACGCCGAGATCGAACCAGCCGGTGATCATCGAGCGCATGTTGTTCCATACGCCGCTGATCAACACCATGGCGACGTGGACGATGAAGAAAAGAACGAGGCTGAACGCCGCCAGAAAGTGAAGAGTGCGGGCCGTCTGCCGACCGCCCAGCACCGTCAACAACTGCGGAAAGGCCGCATCGAGACCGGGCGACATGGTCCATCCGGCCAGCACGACAAGCGGCAGCGCCAGGAAGATCACGCCGCAATAGGCGAGCTTCTGCAGCACGTTGTAGCGCCGCGCGTTTTCCCCGTGCGGGAAGCGCAGCCGCGCGTGTTCGACGATCGCCTGACCCGTATGGGCGAGGTCGGCGCGATCGGGCACCATATCGCGGGCGAAGTGGCGGCTGGCCAGGCCGTAGATCAGATAGACCAACCCGTTGATGACGAAGACCCAAGCCAACAGGAAATGCCACTTTCGCCCGGTGCCGAGATCTTGCTGGGCCGGCAGGGTGATCCAGCTCGGAAAGGCGCGTTCGGTCGGCTCGCCGTTCACGTTGGAGACGCCGAGCACACCCGTAGTCGGTACCGAGTGACCCAGCAGCGAAACATAGCCTTCTGTCGTGTCGCCGACTTCGCGGGAATCGATCGCGAAAACCGGAGAATCGAAATAAGATCGCTGACCGAAATACAGCGCCGGATGGGCATTGAAGATCTGCAATCCGCTCATCAGCAGCACGACAAGACAGCCGAAATTGATCCAATGCGTGATGCGCACGACTACGCTGTGCCGTTTGATCAACCGGCCGCTAACCGGAGTGTCCGTCATGGTCATCGTATTGCGTCAACCTCTGCGCGACCGCGCCCCGATGGGCTACTGCGGTCATTGCTGATAGATACGACACAAATCTCAAGAGGTTTCTCCCTTGGACGATAAACCAGATCTGACCGAAATTGCCAGCTTGCCGTTCGAGCGCGCCCTCGCCGAGCTCGAGGACATCGTTGGCCAGCTCGAAAAGGGAAGCGTATCGCTTGACGAATCGATCAGAATCTACGAGCGCGGCGAGGCGCTGAAGAAACATTGCGAGGCGCTACTGCGGAACGCGGAGATGCGAATCGAGAAGATCACGCTCGGTGCCGACGGCACGCCGACCGGAGTGGAGCGGATCGAAATGGAATGAGGCAAGCGGGGCGAGGCGACGCAAATCCCTCGTCCTTCGACGCGGCGCTTGCAGCGCCGGCTCAGGATGAGTGATACGACAGGCCTGCTTCGAAGGCTGCTCATGATGAGGATCTTGAGGAGGAATTAGTTGCGCATCTCGGCGACCGCATGCTGAGCCGGCCACACCGTGGCCGTGTCCGAGGGCGAGAGGAACTACCCGCCCACCTTGGAAAAGTCCGCGACTGTCAGGGTCGTGCGGCGTAGCGCGCTCAGCAGCCGCAAACGGTTGCGGCGCAAGGCCTGGTCGTCGGCATTGACCGTGACCCTATCGAAGACGCGGTCGACCGGTGCGCGCAGCTCTGCCAACGCCCGCATGGCGCCCTCGAAATCCTCGTTGGAAACGCAAGCCGCAGCGTCCGCTCCGGCGCGGGCTAGGGCTGACGCGAGTGCCTGCTCCTCGGGCAGGACGAGGAGCGAGGCATCGTAAGGGTCATCGAAAGCCCCCGCCCCATCCTTCTTCTCTTCGGCCCGCAGGATATTGGCGGCACGGCGATGCCCGGCCAGCAGGTTCTTGCCGTCCTCGGTGTCGAGAAAGCGGCCGAGCGCCTCGACACGGCGCACGATCATCAAGAGATCGTCTTGCCCAGGCAGCGCGAAGACTGCGTCGATCAGGTCGTGTCGCGCCCCCTGCTCGCGCAGGTAGACTTTCAGCCGGTCGGCGAAGAAGGCAAGGAGGTCGTGCAGGTCTTTATAGGCTTGTTGCAGCCCGGCATTTCTAGCAGCAGTCTCGTACCCTTTCGAATACTCTTTGACAAATGTGTTGAGATCGGGAGAACCGGCGATTTTCTTAACTGCTTCAAATTTCGACCGTAGTTCGTCAAATTTGCTATCAATCAGCCAAAATGAAATCCGGCCGTGGCTTTTCATTGCTGCAACACCAATGTTCAGCCGTAGCTTGTTCTCCAGGACGATCCGGATCACCCCCAGCGCCGCGCGCCGCAGCGCGAAGGGGTCCTTGGAGCCGGTCGGCCTCTCGTCGATGGCCCAAAAGCCCACTAGCGTGTCGAGCTTGTCGGCCAGTGCCACGGCAATAGACACCGGTTCGGTCGGGACGCGGTCGCTAGGACCCTGCGGCTTGTAGTGCTCCTCGATCGCGGCGGCCACGGCTAGGCTCTCGCCCTGCGCCGCGGCGTAATAGTGGCCCATCAGGCCCTGAAGCTCGGGGAATTCGCCGACCATCTCGGACACGAGATCGGCCTTGGCGAGGGTTGCGGCGCGCTCCGCCTCGGCCGGATCGGCGCCCACGACCGGCGCCAGTTCCCCCGCCAGCGCCGCGATGCGCTTCACCCGCTCGCCCTGCGTCCCGAGCTTTTCGTGGAACACGATGCTGTCGAGCTTGGGGACGCGGTCTTCCAGCTTCACGCCAAGGTCCGTGTCCCAGAAGAACTTGGCGTCGCTCAGCCGCGCCCGTACCACGCGCTCGTTGCCGGCCACGATCGCGGAACCGCCGTCGGGCGCGACGATGTTCGACACCAGAACGAAGCGGTCGGCAAGCTTGCCGTCGGCGCTGCGCGTCACGAAGCATTTCTGGTTGGCCCGGATGGTGGCCCGGATGACTTCAGGCGGAATCGCCAGAAAGGCGGCATCGAAACGCCCCAGCAGCACCACCGGCCATTCCACGAGGCCCGACACCTCGGCGAGCAAGGCTTCGTCCTCCATGACCTCGAGCCCTTGCGCGAAAGCAAGGTTGCGCGCGTCGTGCCGGATGATGTTCGCTCGCCGCTCGGGATCGAGCACCACCTTGGCGCGTTCGAGATGCGACACGTAATCGCCGAATCGCTTCACCCGGAAAGGTTCGGGGGCCATGAAGCGGTGGCCTTGCGTCATGTCGCCGGCCGCGATGCCGTCGATCGAAAAGGCAACGACTTCGGGTTCCTCCGTCTCGGGTCCGAAGGTGCAGACAATCGAGTGCAGCGGCCGCACCCAGCGCAAAGGCTCGGGCGCGCTCGACCCCGCGCCCCATCGCATGGATTTCGGCCAGGGAAAGCTCTTCACGATGCCGGGCAGGATGGCAGCCACGACATCGGGCGTCCCCTCACCGGGCCGCTCGATCACGACCGTGTAGAAGTCCCCCTTTTTAGGATCGCGGAAGACGGTTGCGGCCTCGATCGAAGCCCGGCCGGCGCTCTTCAAAAAACCTTGGAGGGCGCCGGCGGGCGCCCCGACGCGAGGACCCTTTCGCTCTTCGCGCGTATCGGCCTGGCGGGCCGGCAGGCCCACCACATGCAAGGCCAGCCGCCGCGGC
>JBBPYT010000303.1:0-6625 GCA_038199665.1 Hyphomicrobiales bacterium | reverse complement strand
GCCAATCCCTCCGCATCGTTCTGATCCGTTTTATTGATCTGCATGCCCAGAGCAGCTCGGGCGTGCCTTGCATCGAGACAGAAAACTTCAAATCCTAGCTTTCTAAGCTCATGCACGAGCCAGGGTGTCATCGCGCCAATCTGATCTGGCACCGACGGACACTGGCCTCGCCACAGCCTCGCCCCCGCGTCATCGATGACGCAAATCGCCGTCATCTTCTGCGAAACATCCAATCCGACAAAGCGCGTCATCTATGAACTCCGACAGTTCGAATCATCAGGCGAGATGCCCGGATCGCGACACTATCGGCGGGCTCAACGCCGACCGCGATTATCGGATGTCCACAGAGGTGTTATGGAGAGCCTCCGCTTTGAGCAGCTTTGCCGGCGAAGTTTGCACCGAGGTGGCCCGGATCGGCGCGTCGCGGGCTGGCCGCTAGGCCGCCGCGTTCCCCTCTCAGGAAGAGGCGATGGGCTCGCTTCAGGGCTGACGGAGCCCTGAAGCGTCGGCGCTGTAGCGGGCGACTTTTTCGAGATCCAGCTCGAGGCCGAGACCGGGCGCGGTCGGGATCACCAGATGCCCGTCCTGGTCCAGTCCAAACGGCTCGACCGTAATGCCGTCCACATAGGCGCTGCCGCCGATGAACTCGACGAGCTCTGCATGCGGCAGTGCCGACGCGAGTTGAAGGTCCGCCGCCACCCCAAGCGCTGTGTTCCAGCCGTGGCCGACGTAGCGCACACCAAAGTCATCTGCCATCCAAGCGACACGGCGCTGCTCGCTGATGCCGCCCATCTTGGTCACGTCGGGCTGGACGATGTCGAAGGCGCCTCGCTGTAGCCATGGCAAAAAGGCTTGCCGTCGCGTCAGAACCTCACCGCCGGCGATCGGAACCCGGCTCTGCCGCCGCAACTCACAGAAGCCCTCGATGTCGTCCGGGCGGAGCGCCTCCTCGAACCAACCGACGTCGTAGTCCTCGAGCATCTCGGCTGTGCGCAGTGCCCACTTGAGGCCGTTCGGCCAATAAGCGTCACTGGCTCCGGGATCGACGAAAAGCTTGTTGTCGGGCCCGGCCGCCGTCCGTGCCGCGCGCACGATCGCTTCGTCGAGCCTGGCGCTGTCCCGCCGCCCGAACGGACCCCACCCGATCTTGAAGGCCCGGAAGCCGCGTTCCCGATATTCGTGGACCACTTCGGCCATGCGGTCCGGCTCCTCCATCAGCAGCGAGCAATAGGGCAGCACGCGGTTGCGATAGGTGCCGCCGAGCAGGCGGCCGACAGGCTGGCCCAGCGCTTTGCCCAGAATGTCCCACAGGGCGATGTCGATGCCGCTAATGGCGTGTGTGAGGGTGCCGCCGCGCCCCATCCAGAAGGTGTTCTGGTTGAGCTTTTCGGTCACCCGCTCCGGCTCCAGCGCATTCTCATCGCGCCAAAGGGGCTCGAGCACCTCGACGCCAGCGTGAGCCAATCGGCCGTCCGTGAACACGCTGCCGTAGCCCGTGATGCCCGCGTCGGTATGCACAGCGATGATGGCGTGGACCGAATCTTCCGGCGCAATCTCGACCGACCAACCGCCCTTTGGGCTCTCACCCAAAAGCGGCAATACGGCAATTGAGCGGATGCGAACGGCCTGCAAGCCTTGGCTTGGCGAAGAAGAACCAATTGTCACGTCTTGAACTCTGGCTGGAATGGAGTGAACCGGATGGTGCAGATCATGACCACGAGCCCTGGTGCACCGATCGAAACATGAGATCGTTCGGAACACCCGCACTATTTAGCGCCATGCTAAATCGTTCTCCCGAGTGGAGCCTGCAGACTGCGCCGCGAATAGGCTTCGAGCTGACGCACCAGGAGTGCCGACGGATAGCCGACCGCGAAGTACAGCATGCCGGTGATCGTGTATATCGTGAAATATTGGTAGTTCCGAGCCGCTATGATCTGTCCACTGAACATGAGTTCCTGCACGGTCACCACGGAGGCAAGTGCCGTGTCCTTGAACAGCGCGATCAAATAATTGCCCAGCGAGGGAAGCACGATGCGGAAGGCTTGAGGCAGGATGACCTTGCGGAACCTGATCCAGCTGCCCAGGCCCAGGCTCAGGGCAGCTTCGTGCTGGCCGCGCGGCACCGCCATCAATCCGCTGCGGTAAACCTCACTCATATACGCCGAGTAGTTGGCCGTCAGCCCGATGATAGCCGCCGTGAAGGGGTCGAGCCTGATCCCGATACTTGGCAGCACGTAGTAGATGTACACGAGCTGCAGGATCAGGGGCGTCGCCCGAATGACCTCGACGAAGAAATCGGCCGGCCAGCGGAGCGCGCGCTGGTTCGACATGCGCGCTAACGCGATCGGAATGGCAAGCGTTCCGGCCAGGAGGATGACGACAACGGTGAGGATCGTCGTCACCATCAGGCCGTGCAGCAAGACCCATCGGTATTCCCAGACGACCGAGGGATCAAAAAGGTTCATGGGGGGAGTATCCCTGCCGGCTCACATCGAACGGGGATCAGTCAGAGCGGAAAGAAAAACAGGTTGCGGTTGGACAGCCCGTACTTCTTCAATATCGCCGATACGTTTCCATTGCCTCGGACTTCGGCGAGTGCCTGGGTATAGGCCGCGCGCAAGCTGCAGTCCTCCTTGCGCAGGGCGTAGCGGGCATAGCCGTAGCCATACTTGAAGATCAGCTCTTCCGGCACCGCCACGTTCTGCACGATTTCAATTGGCGCAGCCTTGTTGTTGTTCATGTATTCGAGGACCTTGACGTCGTCTTCGACGATCGCGGCGACCCGGCCGGTGCTGATGCCCGAAAACTCCTCCGCATCCGTCTGGAAGGCGGTGACCTCGACGCCAATCTTGCGCAGGTATTCGTCCGCCGCCGACCCCACGATGGCGCCGACCTTCTTGCCCTTCAGCGCGTCGAAGCTATTGATCTTCTCGGGATTGGCTTTCTGGGTCACGATGGCCGGGCCGTACCACCACGCCGGTCCGGTGAAGGAGACCGCTTTCAAACGATCGGGGGTGACGTGAATGTTGGCCGCCACCACGTCGATGCGCTTGGACAGCATGGCCGAAATCAGCTGCCCGAACGGCATCACCTCGTAGTGGATCTTGTCGATGCCTATCCACTTCAGCGCAGCCTCGTGGATCTCGACGTCGAGTCCCGACGCCTTGTTGGAGCCGGGCTCGAGCGATGAATAAGGCGGAGAGGGCGAGATCCCCAGCGTAATCCCGTTCTGCTTTGCATTGGACAGCGACGGGTCCCCGCAATTGTCAAAAAGCGGCTGCGCTTCGGTTTTGAACTCCTGGGCCGAAGCCATGCCGGCCATGGCGACGAAGATTGCAACAAGGGCTGTTCTTAGCATCCGTCTCTCCTTAACCCGGGCTCCGCACACGACCGGATCGGACCGGGCGAGCGTGGAGGTCCAACATGCTTGGCGGGCTCGTATAAGCCTGCACTCAAAAATATGATCTGGGAATTTCGTTCTGTCCACAGCCAACGCAAACTGGCCGCGACGGTCTTGACGGGCCCAGGCAAAAGTATGACGAAAGATCGAGCTCGGCATTGTCGACGTGTGCCGGACGCGCACGGCGGGGGCGTTCCGCCTGCCGTTTTCCCCGAGGTTGCTTATGAAGATTGAGGCCGTCGATCTCTTCTACTTGTCCATGCCGGTGGTCACGACCGAAGCAGATGGCAGCCAGGACGCGCTGCTGGTGCGCGTGAGGGCCGGGGGGCACGAGGGTTGGGGAGAATGCGAGGCTTCCCCGCTCACCTGCATCGCGAGCTTCGTGACGCCCATGTCGCATGGCGTGTGCAGGCCAGTCGGTTCGTCGGTTCTCGGACGAAGTGTGGATTCGCCCGCCGATATCGCGGCGATCAGCAGCGACGTCGCCTACAACAGCATGGACCTGTTGCAGGCGCCGCACATGATGTCTGGCGTCGAGGTCGCCCTTTGGGACCTGCTGGGGCGGGCACGCGGAGAGCCGGTCTGGAAGCTGCTCGGCTGGATCAAGCCCTATCCGAAACTGCCCTATGCATCGGTGCTGTTCGGGGATAACCCGCAGGAAACGCTGAAGCGGTGCCGCAGCATGCGGGCCAACGGCTTTCGGGCCGTGAAGCTGGGATGGGGTCCGTTTGGCCGCGGCAGCCTGCAGCACGACGTCGATCAGATCGAGGCGGCGCGCGAGGGCTTGGGACTCGAGGCCATGCTCCTCGTTGACGCAGGGCAGATCTGGAACGAGGACGTGGAGGCTGCGGCAGCTCGGCTACCGGCGCTCGAAAAGGCCGACGCAACGTGGCTTGAGGAGCCGTTCCATGGGGCCGCTCTCCGATCATACGGCGCTCTGTCGGAGCGAAGCCCGAAGATTCGGATTGCGGGCGGCGAAGCCGCCCACAACGTCGGGATGGCGCGACAGCTCATCGACTACGGCAAGGTCGGCTTCATTCAGATCGACTGCGGCCGGATCGGAGGTATCGGACCGGCCAAGCAGGTGGCAGATTATGCGGTTCAGAAGGGCGTGACATACGTCAACCACAGCTTCACCTCGCACCTGGCCTTGAGCGCTTCGGTGCACCCCTATGCGGGTCTCGCGGACCACCGCGTTTGCGAGTACCCGGCCGCACCCAAGCAGCTCGCATTGGACATCACGACGAACCACCTGGTTCCGGATGCCAACGGGGAGATCTCGCTTGCGGATGCCGCCGGGCTTGGGATGGAGGTGAACGTCGCTGGGTTGCCGCGCTATCTGGTCGACACGGAAATCAAGGTGGGCGGACGCATCCTTTACGCCACGCCTCGTTTCTAAGACGGGCGGTCGGCGTCAGGAAGGCTCTGAGGTTGATGAAGGGACAGGCGCAATCCCCGGCACTGAACGGCTCGGCCGGATACCGGATGCGAGGCCTGCAGGGACGGTTGATTGACGCGCTCGGGGAAGCGATCGTGTCGGGTCGGTTCCAGCCCGGCGAGACTCTGCCGCGCGAACTGGAACTGATGGCCGAGTATCAGGTCAGCCGCAGCTCGCTGCGCGAGGTGCTCAAAGTGCTGGGCGCCAAGGGCTTGATCGAAACTCGCCAAAAATTGGGGACCCGGGTGCGCCGCCAGGATCTCTGGAACCTTTTCGACGCGGACGTTCTGGCCTGGCACCAGCGACAGGGCCGCGGTGAACTGATCCTTCAGGACCTGATCGAGCTGCGCCAGGTGATCGAGCCCGCGGCGGCGCGCCTGGCCGCGGGTCGGGCCGGCATGAGCGACCTGAGAAACCTCGAACGGTCCATCGCGACCATGCGCCAGAGCGCCGACGACCTCACGGCCTACGCGGCCGCGGACGTCGAATTTCACATGGCCATATTCACCGCCTCGCACAACGTCCTGTTTGCCCGGCTCGCCCACATCGTGGCCGACTTCCTGCAGATCAGCTTCCAGATCCAGCAGAAGGCCCTCAATGATGAAGACAATCGGATTCTGGACGACATCGAGGGGCACCAGCACGTCTTCGATGCGATCAACCGGGGCGACGGCAATGGCGCCGCCGAGCACATGCTCGCAGTGATCTTGAACGGAAAGACATCGCTCTTTCGCGCGATGGGCGAACCCGCCGACCCTCGGGAGGAACCAGGGACCTCACGTCCGAGCGGAGCGAAACAGAAGCCGCGCGGCTCCTGATGGCCCGCGGGACTCCTTCTAATTTCTCGGGACTGTCCGCCGTCAGGACCCATGAGACAAACCAGCGGGGTTGAAGAAGGGAGGATTTCTAGCTCATCGTAGCCATCATGGAGCGAGAATGAGACAGAAATCCGGGCCGGAGAAGAAACCGGCCGAACAGGTTATCAAGGACATCCGCCGGGCGACCCGCAAGCATTATTCGGCTGAGGAAAAGATCCGGATCGTGCTGGAGGGCTTGCGGGGTGAGGACAGCATCGCCGAACTGTGCCGGCGCGAGGGTCTGGCCTCGAATGTCTATTACCGCTGGTCGAAGGAGTTCCTGGAGGCCGGCAAGAAGCGCCTGGCCGGCGACACGGCTCGCGAGGCAATCTCGGACGAGGTGAAGGGCCTGCGCCGGGAAACGATTGCCTTAAAGGAGGTCCTGGCCGACCTCACCCTGGAAAACCGCCCGCTGAAAAAAAGCATGATCGCGGATGGGGAGGACGGCGTATGAGATACCCGGCTTCCGAGAAGATCGAGATCATCCGACTGATCGAGCAGTCGCACCTGTCGGTCCGCCATACACTTGAGAAGATCGGCATTCCGCGTGCCACCTTCTACCGCTGGTACGAGCTCTACCAGACAGGCGGACCAGAGGCGTTGGAGGACCGCGCTCCTCGACCGAGCCGCGTGTGGAACCGCATTCCGGACGATGTTCGGGATCGGATCGTGCAGCTCGCGCTTGACCAGCCGGAGCTGTCGGCCCGGGAGCTGGCCGGGCGCTTCACCGACACGGCAAGCTACTTTGTATCCGAGTGGTCGGTCTACCGCCTGCTCAAGGCCCATGACCTGATTACCAGCCCGGCCTTCATCGTCATGAAGGCGGCCGACGAGTTCAAGGACAAGACCACGGCGCCGAACCAGCTGTGGCAAACCGACTTCACCTATCTGAAGGGTGACAGGCTGGGGATGGTTTTATCTGTCGACGGT
>JBBPYT010000302.1:0-9477 GCA_038199665.1 Hyphomicrobiales bacterium | reverse complement strand
ATCGCCAGGGGCACGGGCCAGCCGGCCTCTCCCTCCCCGCCGGTGAGCCGGTCGACCGCCACTTCCGAGCAGGCCGCCCCATAGGCATAGTAGAAGAAGGGCCGGCCCTGACCGGTGTCGCGGTCCCAATGGATCTTGGGCGTCTTGTAAAAGCCTGTCGCCGACAGCGACACGCGTCCGATATAGGCCTGCTTGATCAGCGTCCGGAACGAGACCTCCTGGTTGCCGATCCGCACCCGGTTTGGCAGGAACTCGACCTGGTCTTCCGGCACCGACCAGTGCTCGGCCGCGAACGCGATGAGTCTCGACTTCAGCGTCCGGACTGCCGCCTGGGCTGCCTTGCCGTTCAGATCGGCCCCGGACGAGGCGGCGGTGGCGGAGGTGTTCGGCACCTTGCCGGTACTGGTTGCCAGAACCTTGATGCGGTCGAGATCGAGCTGCAGTTCCTCGGCGACGACCCGAGCCACCTTGGCGAACAGGCCTTGCCCCATCTCGGTACCGCCGTGGTTCAGATGCACACTGCCATCGTTGTATATGTGCACCAGCGCGCCCGCCTGATTGTAGTGGGTCGCCGTAAAGGAGATGCCGAACTTCACCGGCGTCAGGGCGATGCCGCGCTTGATGATGGGACTCTGCAGGTTCGCGGCCCGGATCGCCGCGCGCCGGGCCGTGTACTCGCAGCTTGCCTCGAGCTCCGCGACGATCTCGGCGATGACGTTGTCTTCCACCACCTGATGGTAGGGCGTTACGTTGCGGTCGGCGGTTCCGTAGAAATTGCGCTTGCGGACGTCCAAGGGATCGAGGCCGGTCGCATAGGCGATCTCCTCGATGATGCGCTCCGCTCCCACCATGCCCTGAGGGCCTCCGAAGCCGCGGAAAGCGGTGTTCGACACGGTGTTGGTTCTGAGTGGCAGGGACGTTAGCAGAACGTCCGGGTAGAAATAGCAATTGTCGGCGTGGAACAGCGCCCGGTCGGTCACCGGGCCCGAAAGATCCGCCGAAAAGCCGCAGCGCGCCGCAGCCGTCATACGCACGCCGCGAATGCTGCCCTCGCTATCGAAGCCGACTTCGTAATCGAGCACGAAATCGTGGCGCTTGCCGGTGATGATCATGTCGTCGTCGCGGTCGAGCCGCAGCTTGGCTGCACGCCCGGTCTTGTGCGCCACGATCGCAGCCAGACAGGCGAACATGTTGGCCTGGGTTTCCTTGCCTCCGAAGGCACCGCCCATGCGGCGCACCTCGACCAGCACAGCGTGATTCGGGACGCCGAGCACGTGCGACACGATATGCTGCGTTTCGCTCGGGTGCTGGGTCGAGGACCACACCTTCACGTCGCCGTCCTCGCCCGGTTCGGCCATGGCGATCTGGCCTTCCAGGTAGAAGTGATCCTGACCGCCGACCCGCATGCGGCCGGACAATTTACGAGGTGCCTCGGCGATGGCGCGCGATGCCTCGCCGCGTCGCAGGGTCAGCGGCTCGGTGACCAGCCGCCCCTCGGGCAGCGCAGCGTCCACATCAAGCACCGCCGGCAGATCTTCGTAGGACACGACGGCGCGCCGTGCCGCTTCCCGGGCCGCGTGGCGAGTCCTCGCCGCCACCGCAAAGATCGGCTGACCGAGGTATTCGACCAGATCCGTCGCCAGCAACGGTTCGTCATGCTTGTTGGTCGGGCTGATCTGGTTCGTCCCCGGTACGTCCTGGCCGGTGAGCACCAGCACCACGCCCGGAGTCGAGCGCACGAGGCCGAGGTCCAGGGCGGTGATGCGCGCATGGGCGCGTTCGCTCAATCCGGGGTAGACGTGCAGCATGCCGGACGGCTCGGGCAGGTCGTCGATATAGAGAGCCTCGCCCGACACATGCTTGTGAGCGCTGTCGTGCCGCATCGGCACCTTGATGGTTCGCTCGTGCTCGTCGTTGGCGTAAGGATCGGGATTGTGGGGGTCGGGACGTCCCGCAGTGCTCCGGTCAAGCATGGGCAAGACTCCTTTCGCCGACCAGGCGCGTTTCGACGCCTTCCGAGGTAGTTTCGATGAGCAGGCGTTCGAGCAGATTCCGCGCCACAGTCATGCGGTATGCGGCCCCCGCCCGCATGTCGCTCAAAGGCGTGAAGTCCTCCGTCAGCGCTTCCTGAGACATTCTGAGCGTTGCCTCGTCCCAGCGACGGCCGCGCAGAGCCGCTTCCGCCGCCTCCGCCCGTTTCGGGGTCGCGGCCATGCCGCCGAAGGCAATCCGCACCTCCGCGATCGCGCCATCCTCCAGGCGGAGCAGGAAGGCCCCCATGACGGCCGAAATGTCCTGGTCGAAGCGCTTGCTCACCTTGTAGGCGCGGAAACGCGTTCCCGGATGCGGTTTGGGTACGATGATCCGTGCCACGAATTCATCGGGTCTTCGGTCTTGGCGGCCATAAGCGAGAAAGAAGCGTTCGATCGGCAGGGCACGCGTTTGCGCGCCGCGTCGAAGATGCAATGTCGCGCCGAGCGCGATCAGGGCAGGCGACGCGTCACCGATCGGCGAGCCGTTGGCGACGTTGCCGCCGATCGTGCCCATGTTGCGGACCTGTACCGAGCCGAGCCGGCGAAGCAGCTCTCCGAAATCCGGGTAAAGGGCGGCCAGCCCTTCCGCAGCTTCGGTATAAGTGACGGCAGCACCGATCTCTATCGCGTCGGGGCCATCCTCGATCCGGTCGAGTTCGCGCACGCGGCCGGTCCACACCATGCGGTCCATGCGGCGGAACTGCTTCGTGGCCCAGAGCCCGACGTCGGTCGAACCGGCGACGATCGTCGCGTCCGGGTGCCGGAGCAGGGTGTCGGCGAGGCTGTCGAGCGTGGCCGGCGCGTGGAACGTCCGATCTTTGCCGCCGACCTCGACATCGCACCCGTCGTCGAGGGCTCGCAACGTGGCCAAGGTCTTCGCTTGGGCCGCGCCGAAGCGATCGGCAAGACCCAATTCGTAAGCGCGTTTCGCCGCGCGCACGATCGGCGCATAGCCGGTGCACCGGCAGAGATTGCCGGCCAGGATGTCGTCCAGGCGGTCTTCCGAGGGGAGCTCGGGATAGGTCTTCAGCATGGCGAAGAGCGACATGACGAAACCCGGTGTGCAAAAGCCGCATTGCGAGCCGTGGCAGTCGACCAGCGCCTGCTGGACCGCGTGCAAGGACCCGTCCGGCCCCTTGAGGTCCTCGACAGTGAGAAGCTGGCACCCGTCAAGCGTGCCCATGAACTGGATGCAACTGTTCACGGCTTTGTAGGACAGCGCCTCGCCTTGCGGCCGCGCCACCACCACCGTGCAGGCGCCGCAATCGCCCTCGTTGCAGCCCTCCTTGGTGCCGATGCGACGCGCCTCGCCCCGAAGCCAGTCGAGCACGGTGAGGGAGGGATCGATATCGCGAAGTTCACGAAGCTCTTCGCCGAGCAGGAACCGGATGGACGCGCGCGGTGCCCCCGCAGCAGAATCAAGCTCGCCGCGGACATCGCGCACTGTAGGTCCATGTAAGCTTGACGACGGCATTTTGGCTCGCTCCATTTAAGCTGCGACCGAACGGGATCGGATCACGCTTTCACATTTCGTCGAAGCGAATAATTGTGAAATGATTTTACAACGTTCCCGAACAATTGGAACTGATTCTCGTCGGGCCGCTAGGTTGCGCCAGCCAGCGAGCGCAGATCCAGGCCTTCGCCGTCCCGTTGCACCACGGCGCCGAGTTCCGCTACGAGGAAATCCGCAAGGAGTCTGACCTTGGAGGGCAGCAGTTGCCGGTGCGGATAGACCACGGCCAGCGTCGCGGCGAGTGGCGGCGCATCGAGAAGCACCGGCCTGAGCGCGCCGGACCTGAGGTGCGCCGCCACCTCGAACACCGGCTTGAGCACGATCCCAAGCCCTTCGAGGGCCCAAGCTGTGAGCACATCCCCGTCATCGGCGTCCAACCGGCCGCCGATGTGGAGCGTGATCGGTCCCGAGGGAGTTTGCAGTGTCCAGCGGTATTGCTGCGAGCCCGGGAAGCGAAGCAGCAGGCACTGATGCTGGAAGAGGTCGTCCGCCACGCGAGGCGTTCCGTGCCGTTCCAGGTAGACAGGCGACGCGCATAGGATGCGCGGGCAATCGGCGATCTTGCGGGCGATGAGGTTGGAGTCCTGCAGCACCGCCAGGCGGACGGACAGATCCACGGCTTCGCGCACGAGATCCAGCAGGTGGTCGGACAAGCGCAGGCGAACCGAAAGACGGTCGTGCGAGGCGCAGAAACGGGGCACCAGCGGCGACACGACCCGGCGGCCGAGGCTGAGCGGCGCGCTCAGCCGAATGCTGCCGGCCGGGATTCCACCGGCATCGAGGGCCACGCTTTCGGCCGTTTCGATGGCGCGAAGTACCCCTTGGGACGCCTCGTAGAAGGCGGTCCCCGGCTCGGTCAGTTGCAGCGAACGCGTGGTGCGGTTCAGCAATCGCACGCCGAGGTGATTTTCCAACTGCTGCAGGCGATGGCTGATGACGGCGGGAGATAGCCGCAGCTGCCGGGCCGCCAAAGACATTCCGCCAAGATCGACCACCCGCACGAACGTCTTGATGTTTTCCAGAAACGACAACGCTACCCTCCTTAGGAGGCTCTCGCTTCCGCTATTCTTCACGTTTTTTCAAAGGTGATTCAAATTCCCGGACGTTGCAAGACGGGCAGAGAGACGGCACCATCGGGCGTTTGGGACCAGCCGGCAAGTGGGGCGACAGGATGGCCGACAAGGCAGCTAGGGCGGTGCGCGGGCGCGTCCTGACATTCACGAAGGACCCCGCGCTCGCCGGCTCGGAGCCGTCACACCTTTACCTGCGTGACGGTGTCGTCGTGGTACGGGACGGGATGATCGAAGCGGTCGGCGAGGCAACGACCTTGCTCCCCACCCTGCCGGCCGGTACCGCGGTGGACCATTATCCCGAACACCTCGTAATGCCCGGGTTCATCGACACCCATATCCACTATCCGCAGACCCGGGTGATCGGGTCCTATGGCGCCCAGCTTCTGGAATGGCTGCAGACCTACACCTTTCCGACCGAGGAACGGCTGCGCGATCCGGAATACGCGGCCGCGACGGCGCGATTTTTCGTGACTGAGTTGTTGCGCAACGGCACGACGACGGCCGCCGTTTATTGCACGGTGCATCCAGCCTCCGTCGAGGCCTTCTTTACCGAAAGCGAGCGGCGCGGCACCCGCATGATCGCCGGCAAGGTGATGATGGATCGCAACGCGCCGTCGGGCTTGGTCGACACCGCGGAGCAGGGCTACCACGAAAGCGAGGCGCTGCTGCGTCGGTGGCACGGCCGCGGGCGGCAGCTGTACGCCGTGACGCCGCGCTTCGCGCTGACGTGCACCGATGCCCAGCTCGAAGCAGCCGGAGTGTTGGCGCGGGCCTATCCGTCCGCTTATGTGCAAACCCACCTTTCCGAGAACCCCGACGAGATCGCGGCCACGAAGGCACTATTTCCCTGGGCGCGAAGCTACACGGCCATATACGAACGCTTCGGGCTGCTCGGCTCGCGCTCCCTGTTCGGCCATTGCATTCATCTCGATGACGACGAGGTCCGGCTCATGGCGGAGAGCGGCTCGGTCGCGGTGTTCTGCCCCACCTCTAATCTGTTTCTGGGCTCCGGCCTGTTCGACATGGCCCGACTTCGAGAGCGCGAAACCCCGGTTCGCGTCGCGCTTGCGACCGATGTCGGCGGCGGCACCAGCTACTCCATGCTGCGCACCGCGGCCGAAGCCTACAAGGTGCTACAGCTTCGGCGCCAGAATTGGCCTGCGCTGCAGGCCTTTCACATGATCACGCGCGGCAACGCCGAGGCCCTGGAACTCGGAGACCGGATCGGCTCCCTGGCGCCCGGCTACGAGGCCGACATGGTGGTCCTCGACACCTCCGCCACCCCCGCTATGGCGCACCGCGTCGCGGATATCGGCGACCACCTTGCCGAGGAGCTTTTCGCCCTGCTCACGCTCGGCGACGACCGGGCCGTGGCGGCAACCTATGTGGGCGGTCGGTTGGCGACCGCCGAGACCGCGCAACCGGGCCGGACGTCGTTTCTTCAAACGCCCGTTACGGCCGGGGTCGACTGAGAGCACCGCTGCGGAGCCCGAGGCTATCACGTCCCGCGCACGCCGGTTCACCATGGACGTTATGCCGAAGCGAATGGCGCCATGTCCCTAGCTGACGCCACCTTGGGGGCGACATCACCTCAGGTTGGACCATCAAACCGGCCGTTCCCTATTTCCGCGGCCACGTGGTCCGGCGCCGGATGGCTATGGCCTTCAGGGCTGCCCTATTCGGTTCTGCGGCTTCGCCTTGCAGGCGGCTCATGAGTCCGAAGTCGGGGTGGAGCACGTCGGAGGGAGCAACTGCCGTCGCCACTGCGGTCTTTTCGCTGTGCATTGCCGTTCCCCTTTGTGGTGTTCTCGATCAGGTCCAAAGACGCCCTCCGAGCCGGCCTGCAAGGCGCCTCCGAAGCCAGGACCCTACCGTGGTTTTCGAACAATCAATTCAAAATGTCGGTAAACCCACTCACGCTCCAATAGACTAATTCAGAGTCCATCCAGCTCATCGAAGGTATATAAACAAGATGCATTCCTATTTCTATAAGGGGCCGATGAACTGATGTACATTGTTTTTTCACCTGCTTTTCGATTTGCCCCTTTCGATCGAGGGCGTGCCATGGGAAATCTTCGCGCCGGGGAGACAGCCCTACACGTCGGGAGCCACATAGCCTGACGAGCCATCCGCAAGCATGCGCGCCGAACGGGTCCTTGCCTCGACCTCCTTGGCTTTGGTTTCGAACTCGTCCGCGAGCGCCGAAAGGTCCGCGATGGTTCGAGCATCGAGCGTCGCCTTCGCCAGTCTGCGACACTGGCTCATCTTTCCCCTGAGGTACTCGGAACTTTCCACAGCCACGGCGCCCCCGTCCGGTCAAATGTATGCCCGCTGAGGTGTCGGGTTTTCCCTCTTCGCTTCAGCTCAGGCGAGAAACTCGGCCGTCAATTACGCATCGAGAGGACAGACTCTGTAAGGCAACGGACCGGGGTCGACTATGTTCCAGCGGATTTTAACGATCGTGGCGAAAGATCGCCTCGGAGCTTGCGAGTCGGCCGCAAGGGCTTAGTGCCGCTGTGAAAGCCAGTCCGCAAGCACGTCGCGTTCCGCCTGCGAAATGTCGGTCACGTTGTTCGGCGGCATGGCATGGGTCAGGATGGCCTGAACCCGGATCGCGTCCGCCTGGCGGGCGATGTCTTCCGGCGTGTCGAGCCGCACGTTCTTCGGCGCGATCTCAATCCCGTCCCACACGGGTTCAGCCGCGTGGCACATGGCGCAGCGGCCATTCACGATGTCGACGACGCGCGGCGGGACCTGGGGGGGGACCGGCGCTGCCTCGGCCTGTTTGATGGGCGCCAGGCCGAGCCGCTCACGTCCGCTCGGGGACGAAGCCATGGCAACGTAGAACGCGGTCCAGAGCGCCAAAATGGCCACCCCCCAGGCCCACCATGGTGAGCGGGCGTGGTCGGCATGGCGCACGTTGTAGAAATGCCTGATCACCGCGCCGGCGACAATGACCAGGGTGACCAGGGCAGGTATCGTGTCCGGGTTCGCATAGGTGGTCGGATAGTGGTTCGCCAACATCATGAACAGAACCGGCAAGGTGAAATAGTTGTTGTGCGTCGAGCGCTGCTTGGCCTGCTTGCCGTAAGCCGGGTCTGGAGCCCGGCCGGCGACGAGATCGGCCACCACCTTCTTTTGGTTAGGGATGATGTTCAGGAACACGTTGCCGGTCATCATCGTCGCCATGAGCGCGCCGGTGTGGATGAGCGCGCCGCGTCCCGAAAACATGTGCGCGAACGCCCAGCTCATGAACACCACGAACACAAATACGAGGCCCGCCAGCAGGACGTCGTTCCGCCCGACCAGAAAGCGGCACAGCGCGTCGTAGACGACCCAACCGAGCGCCAAAGCTCCGATGCCGAAGAGGGCCGCCTGCCAAGGCTCGAGCTGCCGGACGGCCGGGTTGATGAGATACAGCTGCGACTGGCCGTAATACACCCAGACCAGGAGGAAGAAGCCTGAAATCCAGGTCCAGTAGGACTGCCATTTGTGCCAGGTCAGTTCTTCCGGCATCGCTTCGGGGGCGACCATGTATTTGCGCATCTCGTAGAAGCCGCCGCCGTGGACTTGCCAGCCCGCACCGCCTTTGCCGGCCGGTATGCCCGGCGTCGCGCGCAGGGTGGCATCGAGATGCATGAAGAAGAACGACGAGCCGATCCAGGCGATCGCCGTGATCACGTGCAGCCAGCGCAGGAGCAGGCTACCCCATTCCATGATATAAGCGGCCAGCACATCGTCCTCCTTTTTGGTCTTGCGCCGACCATAGCAGGATAGTCCCGGCTGTCTCGGGCATGGGATCGCGCATGACTTTCAAACCGATTTTGAGAATGCTTGCCCCATGACCTCGCTCGAGAACATGCGCATCTTCATGCGCTCGGTCGAGCTCGGCAGTTTCTCGGCCGCGGGTCGTGCGCTGAGGATGTCGTCCGCGGTCGTGAGTTACCGCATGCAGACGCTCGAAGCGGAACTCGGGTGTCAGCTTCTGGTCAGGACCACGCGCCGGATGAACCTGACCGAGCGGGGCAGGGTGTTCTACGAACGCTGCCTCGACGTCGTCGAGGCCGTCGAGCGGGCGGAGGCGAGCGTAGCCGAGATCGCCGGTGGGCTGCGCGGGCCCTTGAGGGTCACGGCGCCCCTGGGACTTGGCCGGCGCATCGTCGCCCCGCTGGCTCGCACCTTCCGATCGATCCATCCAAAGGTGGAAGTGCGCATGCGCTTGTCGGACCATCTGCTTGACCTCGTCGGCGAGTCGATCGACGTGGCGTTGCGCATGGCGCGCTTCGATGACTCGTCTTTCACGATCCGCAAGATCGCCGATGTGGAGCGCGTGCTCTGCGCCGCGCCGGCTTACCTCGCCGCGCATGGGACGCCCGAGAGCCCCGACGATCTTTTCACTCATCACTGCCTGCTATTGAGATATCCGGGCGCGCAGCAGTTCCGTTGGACGTTGCTCATGGACGGGGATCCGGCCACGTTCCCGGTCTCCGGGCCTCTGGATGCGGACGATGGCGACGTACTGACCCATTGGGCGATCGAGGGCCAAGGGATCGTTCTCAAGCCGATTTTCGAAGTGGCGGAATTGCTCAGCGAGGGCCGGCTCGTGCCCGTTCTGCCCGCCTGCCCGCCAATCCCGGTGACCCTCGCGGCGTTGTACCCCACCCGCCGCGCCTCGGCGGTCAGCAAGGCTTTCGTCGAGGCGCTTGTCGAAGACGCACGCGCTTATCTGCACCGCTCCCTGGCAGTCCTGGGCAAGGCGCCGGGGTAGGCCGCAATTCTCCGCGCAGATCCATTCCGCCCTCAGCGGAAGACTACATTGAAATCCGATCATCGTTCGGAAGCGCGATCAAAAACAGTT
>JBBPYT010000301.1:0-9425 GCA_038199665.1 Hyphomicrobiales bacterium | reverse complement strand
GCCGCCGCTGGTCGAGCTGCAGGCCGAACAGGAGCGATTGATCCGCCGCATCGGGATACCGCCCGAGCCACGCCGCTTCCTGCCGCATGTCACGCTGGCGCGCTTGCGCCAAGCGCCCGCCCGTGCGGTCGCCGATTACCTCGGCACGCGAGGGTTCCTGAGGCGCCGCTTCGAAGCCGAACGCTTCGTGCTGTTTTCGTCACGCGATTCGGTGGGAGGCGGCCCCTACGTCGTGGAAGCGGCCTATCCGCTCGGATAGGCCGCTTCCAATCGTTTCACCTCATCGGGGACAAAGGCCTGCTATTCGAAGTGATAGGCCGCGCCGATTCGGAAGATGTTGCCGTCGAGCTGCTGCTTGCAGACGCAATTGTTCAGGTTGACGACCTTGTTGTTGAAGGTCGATTCGCGGAGGTATTCGCCGCGCAGCGACACGCGCTCGGTCAGCCGGTAGTCCAAGCCGCCGCCGAACGTGAAGGCCTCGCTGTTGACGCGGCCACGCTGCGAGCCGGTGACGGTATCGATCTGCTCGGAGCGCCCGTAAAGGATGCCCGCCGCAGCGAACGGCAGGAAGTTGCCGAAAGCGTAACCGACGCGGCCGCGAATGTCGGCCTGAACGTAGTTGCGGAAGCTCGCCGGCCCCGTGGGCTCCTGGCCGTGGCCAGTGATGTCGGTGTAAGAGGTCGAGCCTTCGACGCCGAGCATCACGCGATTGAACACAATGAAGTTGGTGCCGGCATAAAGGCCCCCGAGCGCACCGGTGGCGTCGAACTTGGTCTTCGCCCCCGAGCCGAGCACGCGGGTGCTGGGCGTCAGGCTCGCGCCGCCGCCGAACACGCCGCCGTAGGCCCCGGACCAGTTCACGTCACCCATCTTGTCGACATAGGGGCGAGGCGGATTGTCCCCGAAACGCGAGATGATGGCCGCCCGGACGAAGTTGCTGTCCGAACGGGTCCGATAGCTTTGGCCGTTGAACGTGTAGGTGGAGGTCGGCAGTCCGTCGTGAATATATTCGAGCCGGAAGATCAACGGCCCGAGGAAGGTGTCGATGAACGAGTTGTTGAACGGCAGGAAGCGAGCCGGATTGATCTTGACGTCCACACCGGCGCCGATGGTGTAGCCGACACTCTGCCGGTTCTGCCCGAAGTCGTTGCTTGGAACGACCTGCGATTGATAGGTCTCGTTGATGATCGCGCCGCCCGCCACGAAAGGCATGAACCAGCCGAATTCGTATCCCAGCCGGCCGCGCAGCCGGATGTCGTAGAGCGAATCGAGAGATGTGGGAGCGACGCCACGCCCGCCGGGATCGGTTTTTCGGATGACGTTGAGATCGATGCTGCCTTCGGCACCGTAGACGAAATGACCGTTCTGCAGGTTGTAGCCGACGATGCCGCCGCCGGTCTGCCCGGAAGCCGACACGTTGCGCGACCCGTTCTGCCGGGTGTTGAAGTTGGTGAAGCCGTAGCCGTAGGTCGAACCGGCATAGAAGCCATCCCAGTTGTTCACCAGGATCGGCGCCGTGAAGGCTGGAGGGGCAGTCCGCGGCGGGAGGTCGGCGGCTTGCACCATTGCGGTGCAGGAGAGAAGCCCCACAGCAGCCACGAGGCCGCCCGTCTTGATTTTGCTCATTTCGATCCTGCTCGATAAGCCGAACACGTGCGGTTACAGGAAATCTACAACGATCGGCTCCGTGCGGAAAGGCGTGGACGCGGCGAGCGGATCAACATCCGCCGGCCTGTGTCATTTTCATCGCAATTCTGTGCCTGGTTTTAGCGCAGGCGCACCGCGACGCTGTCGCTTGTGCCGTCGGCGTCCGACACCGAAACCCGGGCGAAGCCGGCGCCGTCCGGCACCCATCGTGCCTGCCGGCGCAAGGACGCCGTACCGGCCGGGACGCCGTTCACGAACCAGGAGAAAGGCGGCGCGCCACCCTCGACCTTGAGGCTCAAGGCGGCAAGATCGCGGTCGAGTCCGAGATCGACCGTCGCCCCGTCAGGCGGATAGGCGATCTTGACGTGCGGTGTCCCGGTCCCGTCGCGGTCGCGAAGATGGCGCAAGGGAGCCGGAAGGCCCCGGGCCACGATCAAGCTCGCGCCAGGCGGAGCAGGAACGGCTTCGATGGGACCGCCGAGCCGCGCAAAGGTGTCGAACAGCACGGGGGCCGCAGCCTGGCGGCCGACGAGGCCCGGCACGGCCGCATTGTCCGGCCGCCCCAGCCAGGCCGCCACGGTATATCTCCGGCTGAAGCCGACCGCGACCGCATCGCGGTAGCCGTAGGACGTTCCGGTCTTGAAAGCGATCCGACCGCCGAGCGCATTGGGAGGTGG
Source organism: Hyphomicrobiales bacterium (assembly GCA_038199665.1). Lineage (GTDB taxonomy): Bacteria > Pseudomonadota > Alphaproteobacteria > Rhizobiales > Beijerinckiaceae > Lichenihabitans. The sequence continues at coordinate 7,101 of JBBPYT010000301.1, read as the reverse complement.
GGGCGCCCCGCGCAGGATATCCGCCACCGACCAGCTTGCGACCGGGTCGGCGACCGGCCGCGCGTACGATCCGGCAATCGCCACATCGAGGCTTTCCCGCAGAACCGGCAGGTCGCCGCCCCGCGCCAGACCGGCGTAGAGCCGCCCCAGATCGACGAGACGGATGCCGAGCCCGCCAAGACCGATGGCCAGGCCCGGAGCCGCATCGGACGGCACCACCACATTGACGCCCGCCTCGTGCAGGCGCGCCAGGAAGCGGGCCGGCCCGACTTGATCGAGCAGTGCCACCGCGGGCAGGTTGAGCGAAAGCTGCAACGCATGCCGGGCCGACACGCTGCCCTGATAGGTCTGATCGAAGTTCTCTGGCGCATAGGCGCCGTAATGGGTCGGGCGATCTTCCAGCGTCGTTTCGGGCGACGCGATGCCGTTCTCGAAAGCCAATGCATAGATGAACGGCTTCAACGCCGAACCCGGGGACCGGAAGGCCTGCGTCATATCGAGCGCACCGGCGCGCGACACCGAACGGTAGTCGGCCGAGCCGACGTGCGCACGCACCTCGCCCGAAGCATTGTCGATGACCAGAAGGGCACCGGACACGGCCGGGCCGAACCGGCCGGCATTGGTCCGCACCAAAGTCTCGAGACTGCCCTGAAGCGCGGCATCGAGCGTCATGCGAAGCACGCGCGCACTCGGCTCGGCGGCTCTCGCGGCCGCGGTCGCGTGCGGCGCCAGAACCGGAAAGGCTTTCCGGCCGAGCGGAACAGGTTCGGCCTTCGCGGCTGCCGCTTCCTCGGCACTGGCCAGCCCGTGCTCCACCGCGCGGTCGAGAATGCGGTCGCGGGCAGATCTCGCCGCAGCGGCGAAACGGTCGGGGCGGCGCCGTTCGGGGTTCTGCGGCAGAGCGACCAGCAGGGCCGCCTCGGCCAGGCTCAAGCGCCGGGGTTCATGCCCGAAATAGGTCAGGCTTGCGGCGCGCACGCCCTGAAGGTTGCCGCCGTAGGGTGCAAGCTGCAGGTAAAGGCTCAGGATTCCGGTCTTGCCGATCTGCACCTCGAGCGCCGACGCCCGAACCATCTGCTTCACCTTGGCCCCGAGCGCGCGCACCCGGCGCGGTTCGAGCAACCGCGCAACCTGCATCGAAATCGTCGAAGCGCCCGACACGTTGCGACCGTGGACGAGTGTTTGCGCGCCAGCACGGACGAGAGCGACCGCATCCACGCCGCCGTGAGCGAAAAAACGCTTGTCCTCGCAGGCGATCAACAGATCGAGGAAACGCCTGTCCACGAGCTCAGGGGCTGACGGGAAGCGCCATCGACCTTCGCGTGTCGTGAAGGCCCTCAGCAATTGCCCGTTGCGGTCGAGAACGACCGTCGAGACATCCGAAGCCGCGAGCTCCGGCAAGCCGAAGCGGAGATAATGCTCCCAGGCGAATGGCACGCCGAGCCCGAGGCAGCCAAGGATCAGCGCCGTCCAGGCGTAAAGCCCGGGACCTCCCAGGCGGGGCCTCCGGGCTCGTTCAGGAGCGATAGTCGCCGTTGATCTCGACATAGGCTTTGGTCAGGTCGCAGGTCCACACGGTGGCTCGGCCCGAGCCTAGGCCGAGTTCGACCCGGATGTCGATCGCTTCGCGGCGCATGTAGCTCGCGGCCGCCGCTTCGTCGTAGCCCGGGTCGCGCCGGCCTTCGGCCGCCACCCGAATGCCGCCGAACCAGATGGCCAGCCGATCGCGGTCGGCCGCCTCGCCGGCCTTGCCGACCGCCATGACGACGCGCCCCCAATTGGCGTCCTCGCCCCCTACCGCAGTTTTGACCAGCGGCGAATTGGCGATGGAGAACGCGATGGTCCTGGCCGCCGCGTCCGTTTCGGCGCCCTCGACCGTGACCGCGATGAATTTTCTCGCGCCCTCGCCGTCGCGCACCACCTGATGGGCCAGATCGAGCGCCACGCGGTCGAGCGCCTCGCGGAATGGGCCGAGCCGAGCGTCGTCCGCCCTGTCGATCAACGGTGCGCCGCGGGAGCGCGCCGCGCCCGTGGCGAACAGCATCAGCGTGTCCGACGTCGACGTGTCGCTGTCCACCGTTATGGCATTGAATGATTCCCGCACCGCCGCCGAAAGCAAGTGCTGCAAGACCGGCGCCGCGATCGCGGCGTCGGTGAACAGGAAGCTCAGCATTGTGGCCATGTCGGGAGCGATCATGCCGGCTCCCTTGGCAATGCCGTTGAGGATCACCGGGACGCCATCGATGCCGACAGTCGCGGTTGCGACCTTCGGGAAGGTATCGGTCGTCATGATGGCACGGGCGGCTTCGAGGATGCCGGTTTCCGCCGCCTCCCCGGCAAGGCGCTCGAACACGCCTTCGAATTTTGCCGCGTCCAAAGGCTCGCCGATCACCCCGGTCGAGGCGAGGAAAACCTCGTCCAGGCCGACTCCCGTCGCCGCGGCGGCCAGCGACGCCGTGAAGCTTGCCGCCTCGGCTCCTGTCCGACCGGTGAACGCGTTGGCGTTGCCCGAATTGACCACGAGCACGCGCGCCTTGCCGGCGGGCAGGTTGCGTCGGCACCAATCGACCGGCGCGGAAGGACAGCGCGACCGCGTGAAAACGCCCGCAACCTCGGTGCCCTCCGCCATGACGGCAAGCATCACGTCCGTCCTGCCCTGGTAGCGGATCCCGGCCGCGCCCGACGCGAAGCGCACACCCTCCACCGGCGGCATTGCAGGCACGGCTTTGGGGGCGAGCGGCGAAACGGGGACGGAAACAGCCATGTGGAAAGCCTTGCTGATACGGGCTGCTGGCGATGAGGCGCGCCCACTTACCTCTTGCGTCCGCCAGGCGACGAAGATCACCCAAGCAAAGGCCAAGCGGATGGGCGATCCTGACCGCTAACCTCGGCGCCCCGACCGACCGCCCGTGTCGAGCGGCCGGCGACATTGCCAGTCCGGCTCGAGATCAGGGCTTGGGCGTTTCTTCGGCCGGAGCCGGCTTGATATCGGGGGTCGCGCCGGCTGCCGGCGCCGCGACCGGTACCGGTTCGGTCCGCTCGATCTTGGCGGCTTCGCGCAATTTCAGGATCTCCTCGCTCTGCGCCTTCTGAGCGACATAGCGGGCCACTTGGTCCTTCACCTGATCGAAGGGCGGGAACGACTTCTCGCGCTTACTCTCGACCTTGATGATGTGCCAGCCGAATTCGCTCTTGACCGGCCCGGACACCTGCCCCGGCTCGAGCTTGAACGCCGCATCGGCGAATTCGGGCACCATCTTGTCCTTCGTGAACCAGCCGAGATCGCCCCCCTGCGAACCGGGGTCCTTGGAGAGTTCGTCGGCGACCTTGGCGAAATCCTCCCCCTTCTGCACCCGTGCCAAGGCTGCCTTCGCCTCGTCCTCGGTCTGCACCAGAATGTGGCGCGCGTGGACCTCGGTCTCGGGCTTCTGCGCTTTTGCGGCGTCGTCATAGACCTTCTTCTCGGCCTGTTCGGTCGTTGCCGCCTTGGCGATATTGCTGAGCATGCCTTCCATAAGCACCTTGTCGTGGAAATAGGCCATGCGGCGCGCGAAGTCCGGACGGTCCTGCAGCTTGTCCTGCATCGCCAGCTGAGCGGCGAGCTTGAGGTCGATCAGGTAATCCAGGACGTAGGCTTCCCGGGCCGGACCCTTGATCTGGGCCGGCAGCGTCGGGCCGAGATCTTCGAGGGCGGTCTTCACGTCCTCATCGGTGATCTCGGACCCGTCGACCTTGGCCAGCACTTTGGCGCAAGCGGGCGAGAGCGAGACCAGGCTCAGCAAAGCCGCAGCGGTCAACACCCGCAGCGCGGAATTTTTTTGGTTCTTCATGGATCGCATTCCCTGCAAACGTTGGAAAAGTGCTGTTGAGGCGCGCCGAATGCCCCTCCGCGAACCCGCGGCAATCCGAAGCCGATCACCGCCCCTCGCCGAAGCCCCGGCAGCGGGAACTCCGACCTCGGGACGCCCATGTCGCAGCCGTCCGAAGAGAGGCGGCCGCGGCCGCGGCCGCCTCGCATTGACAAGGTTTGGGGCGGCTCTTATCTCTGATCACCGTCCATTTCCACCAGTTTCTCGCGTAAGGACCGGCACGGTCATGTTGCCGCACGATGCGGGATCGGGCCGCAATTCCGCCCGGGTCGACCGCCTATGCAAGCGAGTCCGATAACACAATCCAAGACGCCGCTGGCGTCCTTCGGCGATATCAGACGTGTGGGAGGGGCTCGCCCGCGCGGTTCCAGAAAGGTTGCAAACTGATGCTTGGCTCGCTGGCAAAGAAGATCTTCGGCACGGCCAATGCGCGGCGACTGAAAACATATGCGCCCAATGTGGCGGCAATCAATGCCCTTGAGGGCGAGGTGGCGGCGCTAACCGATGAGGCGATCGCGGCCCGGACCGTGATGTTTCGGGAACAGCTGGCGCAAGGCAAGACGCTCGACGATCTCCTCGTGCCGGCCTTTGCCACCGTGCGGGAAGCTGCCAAGCGCGCGCTCGGGCAAAGGCATTTCGATGTGCAGCTGGTCGGCGGCATGGTGCTGCACGAAGGCGGCATCGCCGAGATGCGGACAGGCGAAGGCAAGACCCTGGTCGCAACTCTCGCCACCTACTTGAACGCGTTGCCGGCGACAGGCGTGCACATCGTGACCGTCAACGACTATCTGGCCCGGCGCGACGCAGAATGGATGGGTCGCATCTACAAGTTCCTCGGCCTGAGCGTCGGCGTCATCGTGCACGGCCTCGACGACGGTGAGCGCAAGGACGCCTATTCGGCCGACATCACCTACGGCACCAACAACGAATACGGGTTCGACTATCTGCGCGACAACATGAAATACGAGCTGGACCAGATGGTGCAGCGCGGCCATACCTACGCGATCGTCGACGAGGTTGATTCCATCCTGGTCGACGAAGCCCGGACGCCGTTGATCATTTCGGGCCCCTCCGACGATAAGTCCGACCTTTACAACAGCATCGATGCGCTGATCCCAAGCCTGGTTCGGGCCGACTACGATCTCGACGAAAAGCAACGCACCGTGAACCTGACCGAGCCCGGCAACGAGCATATGGAAGCTCTGCTCGGTGAGGCCGGCCTTCTGACGGAAGGCTCGCTCTACGAAGCCGCCAACGCGACGCTGGTCCACCACGTGCAACAGGGCCTCAAGGCCCATAAGCTGTTCCAGCGCGACAAGGACTACATCGTGCGCAACGGCGAGGTCGTCATCATCGACGAGTTCAGCGGCCGGATGATGCCGGGGCGGCGCTATTCGGAAGGGCTGCATCAGGCGCTCGAAGCCAAGGAGCATGTCGCGGTCCAGCCCGAAAACGTGACGCTGGCGTCCATCACTTTCCAGAATTATTTCCGGCTCTACAAGAAGCTCGCCGACATGACCGGCACCGCCGCGACCGAGGCCGACGAGTTCGCCGAGATCTACAAGCTCGACGTGGTCGAGGTTCCCACCAACCGGCCGGTATGCCGCCACGACGAGGATGACGAGGTTTATCGCAGCGCGCCCGAGAAGGTGCAGGCGATCGTCAAGGAAGTCGAAGCCGCCAATGCCAGCATGCAGCCGCTGCTCGTCGGCACGACGTCGATCGAGAAGTCCGAGCAGCTCGGCGAGATGCTGGCCCAGGAAGGCTACAAGCGCATCGACTTTGCCGAACCGGGCGCGCTGACCGGGCTTTATGCGGCGGCGCGCAGCGGCAAGCCGTCGAAGCTCTTCGCCATCCTGAATGCCCGCTTCCATGAACAGGAAGCCTACATCGTGGCCGAAGCGGGGGTGCCGGGCGCCATCACGATCGCAACCAACATGGCCGGTCGCGGTACCGACATTCAGCTCGGCGGCAACGTCGAGATGCGCATCGCCCAGGAATGCGCGGCCATCGAACCCGGCCCCGAGCGGGACAGCAAGGAGGCCGAGATTCGCGCCGAAGTGGCCGATTTCAAGAACAAGGCCATCGCGGCGGGCGGCCTCTACATCGTTGGTACGGAGCGGCACGAAAGCCGGCGCATCGACAACCAGTTGCGCGGCCGGTCCGGACGCCAGGGCGATCCCGGCCGTTCGAAATTCTTCCTGTCGCTGCAGGACGATCTGATGCGCATCTTCGGTTCGGAGCGCATGGACATGGTGCTCAAGCGCCTCGGCCTCCAGGAGGGCGAGGCCATCGTCCATCCCTGGATCAACAAGGCGTTGGAAAAGGCGCAGCAGAAGGTCGAAGCGCGCAACTTCGACATTCGCAAGAACATCCTCAAATACGACGACGTGATGAACGCCCAGCGCAAGGTCGTTTTCGAACAGCGTCGCGACATGATGGGCCAGGACTCGCTCGAGGAGCAGATCGGCGAGATGCGCTCGGGCGTGGTGGACGACCTGATCACGCGGCACGTGCCGCACGACGCCTATGCCGAGGCATGGGACATCGCCGGTCTGAAGCAGGCCACGCATGATGTCCTCAACCTCGATCCGCCTGTCGAGGAGTGGGCGAAGGAAGAAGGCATCGCCGACGAGGAGATGCGCGAAAGGCTGCAAAAGGCGGCCGAGGAGGCCTACGCGGCCCGCATCGAGAAGAACGGGCCCGACGTGATGCGCTACGTCGAAAAGCAGATCGTGTTGCAGGTGCTCGACCACCTGTGGCGCGAGCATCTCGTGGTGCTCGACCACCTGCGCCAGGTCATCGGCTGGCGCGGCCTTGCCCAGCGCGACCCGCTGAACGAGTACAAGTCGGAAGCCTTCGACCTGTTCGGCGGCTTGATCTCGAAATTGCGCGAGATCGTCACCGCACAGCTGATGCGGGTCGAGGTGGCGTTCGAACAGCCGAGCATCAGCCCCTCGCTGCCGCCGATGTTCGCGACCCACGCCGACCCCCTGACCGGCGACGACGACATTGCGATCGCCGACATGAACGCCCGCCTTTCGGCCGGAGATTTCTCGAACGGCGGCGTGCTGACCATGGTGGCCACGGCCGAACGCGAGCCCGCGACACGAGATCCCGCGGACCCCGCGAGCTGGGGCAAGGTGGGTCGGAACGAGGCTTGCCCCTGCGGTTCGGGACGCAAATACAAGCACTGCCACGGCGCACTGGTGTAGCGTTCTTCACGGGCTGC
>JBBPYT010000300.1:0-6837 GCA_038199665.1 Hyphomicrobiales bacterium | reverse complement strand
TCCATGGCGGCCTGACGGAGGCTTTCGCCATCGCGATGGGCCAGGAGATCCGTTACGACGACACCGGCAACGTCCTCACCGCATCCTTCATGGACTATTTCATGCCGACCGCGGTCGAGACGCCGAAATGGACGACCGACTGGACGACCACGCCCTCGCCGCACCACCCGATCGGCGCCAAGGGAGTGGGCGAAAGCCCTAATGTCGGCGGCGTGCCCTGCTTCGCCAACGCCGTGAACAATGCCTTCGCCTTCCTGGGCTCGACCCATATTGCGATGCCGCACGACCACTGGCGCACCTGGGCGGTGGCGGACAAGCTGGGGCTCCACGCATAGACGGCGCGCCAGGGGGAGTTTCCGGCCTTTCCGGCGCCAGAACATCGACGCAGGACACTGTGTTCAAATGGGAGACGATCGAGCCCGTAACCATCATCCCCGGCTTCCACGGCCCCGTCCTGCATTCGGGCCGCATGAGCTTCGGGTTCTGGCGGACCGAGGCGGGCGCGATCCTGCCCCAGCATTCGCACCCGCGCGGGCGGATGGTGCACCAGCTCGAAGGCGAGTTGGAGCTCATCGTCGAGGGGGTATCGACTGTGTCGAAGCCGGGCACGGTCGTGGTGGCTCCGCCCGACGCGATGCATTCCGGACGGGGCCTGACCGATTGCCGGAGTGTGGACACATTCTGCCCGCTGCGCGGGGAGGGCAGGCGGCAGGAAGGGCCGCGCATTCTGCGGCGCGCGATGGGCGGGAGGGACTGAGGGCGTTTGAGGGCGGAGCGTCCGCCATTCCCTTCCCCCTTGCGGGACTGTCGTGACCATCGCCCGCGAAGAGATCTCCGATCGTCTCGCCGCCGTCGGCTATGTGGCCGACCGCGACCTGGCGACAGCCCTCTGGCTGATGGACTTCCTCAGGCGCCCGTTGCTTCTCGAGGGCGCCGCCGGCGTCGGCAAGACGGAGGTCGCCAAGGCGCTCGCCGCCCTTCACGATGCCGAACTGATCCGCCTTCAGTGCTACGAAGGCCTCGACCAGAACGCAGCGCTCTACGAGTGGAACTACCAGCGCCAGCTCCTGGCCATCAAGGCGCGGGAAGGCGCGGGCGAGGACGCCGAGCGCATCGAGGAGCATATCTTCTCGGAGAAGTATCTTCTCGAACGCCCTCTCCTCGCGGCGATCCGGCGTGAGAAGCCGCCCGTCCTCCTCGTCGACGAGGTCGACCGCGCCGACGAAGAATTCGAGGCGTTCCTGCTCGAACTCCTGTCCGATTTCCAGGTCTCGATCCCCGAACTCGGCACCATCACGGCAACTTCGATCCCGCGCGTCATCCTCACCTCGAATGGCACGCGCGAACTCTCCGACGCGCTCCGCCGGCGCTGCCTCTACCATTATGTCGACTTCCCGGACGTCGATCGCGAGGCGCGCATCATCCTCGCCCGCGTCCCCGGCATCGACACGGCACTCGCGCTTCAGATCGCGCGCATGGTCACGGCGATTCGCAAGGAGGATCTCCGCAAGGTGCCGGGCGTCGCCGAGACGCTCGACTGGGCGGCGACCCTCGCCGGGCTCGCCGTCCACGACCTGAGGCAGGAACCCGAGACCGTGCACGAGACGATGATCTGCCTCCTCAAGACCCATGAGGACCGCTCGCGCCTCACCCGCGAGGTGACGGAGCGTCTCCTCGGCAAGGTCGCGTGAGGGCGTCATGAGCACCACCGCCCACGCCACGAGGCATGAGCCGATCGGACCAAGGATCGGCCGCCGCCTTGCCGGCTTCGCCCGCATGCTTCGCGACAACGGCTTCGCGGTCGGCCTCGCCGAGACGCGGGACGCCGTTGCGATCCTGGCATCTCCAGCGGGCCTGCGCCCCTCTTGGCTCAGGCCGGCCTTCAGGGCGCTCTTCTGCGCCACGCGCTCCGACTGGCAGCGCTTCGACGAGATCTTCGACGCCTGGTGGCTCAGGCGGTATGCGACGGATCCAGCCTGTGCAGGGTGGCCCGCAAAGCCCGGCCCAGCCGAAACAATTCCCGGGCGAAGCGGCGCCGCAGCACCGATTCGGGCCGTCCGGGGCCGGTGCCGGCGAAGGCCAAGAGGCCGGCGACCGCCGCGACCGACACGATGCCGCCTCCAGCGCCGAGGTGCTGGCCGCGAAGGGACCTGCGCCACATCGCGGACCCCGAGGACGCGGCAAAGGTCCTGGCCCTGGCCGAACGGCTCGCCCGGCGGATGCGGGCGCGGCTCGTGCGGCGCGAGCGAGTTACGAACACCGGCAGGCGACTCGATCTCAGGCGCACCATCCACAGGAGCGTCGCCCATGGCGGCACGCCCGTCGATCTCGTCTGGCGTCGCCGCAAGAAGAGACCCCTGCGCCTCATCCTCCTTCTCGACGCCTCCGGCTCGATGGACCCCTACACGGCTTTCTTCGTGCGCTTCATCCACGCGGTCGTCGAGGCCTTCTGGGAGGCCGAGGCCTTCGTCTTTCACACCAGCCTCGTCCATGTCTCCAGCGCCTTGCGGGAGCGGGATGTGACGCGCGCTCTCGATCGCCTCTCGCTGATGGCGCAGGGCATCGGCGGCGGCACCCGCATCGGCGAAAGCCTCGCAACTTTCAACCGCTGGCACGCGGCCCGTGTCATCAATTCGCGTACCGCTGTCGTCATCGTCTCGGACGGTTACGACACGGGCGAGCCGGAACAGCTCGGCCTGGAGATGGAGCGGCTTCGACGGCGCTGCCGAAGGATCGTGTGGCTCAATCCGCTGATCGGCTGGCGCGACTACGCGCCGACCGCACGCGGCATGCAGGCGGCGCTGCCCCATGTCGATCTCTTCGCCCCGGCCCACAATCTCGCAAGCCTCGCTGCCCTCGAACCCTATTTCGCGAGGATCTGATCCATGGAACGCGCTTCCGATATCCTTGATCTCGTCTCGACGCTGAAGGCGAAAGGCGAAGCCTTCGCGCTGGCGACGGTCGTCCGTACCGTCGCCGCCACCGCCGCCAAGGCCGGCGCCAAGGCCGTGCTCCGCCCCGACGGCACCATCTCGGAAGGCTGGATCGGGGGCGGCTGCGCCCGCGGCGCGGTGATCAAGGCCGCCAAGGAGGCGCTCGCCGACGGCCAGGCACGGCTCGTCTCGGTGCAGCCGCTGGATCTTCTCGAAGGACACGGCGTCAGCCCTGGCGAGGAGCGGGAAGGCGTGCGCTTTGCGAAGAACACTTGCCCCAGCCACGGCACCATGGACATCTTCGTCGAGCCCGTGCTGCCGCGTCCGCAGATCGTCCTCTGCGGTTCGAGCCCGGTGGCCGTGGCGATCGCCGATCTGGCCCGGCGCCTCGGCTTTGCGGTCACGGCTTGCGCCCCGGAAGCGGAACAGAACGCCTTCCGCGAGGTCGAACGGCGGATCGAGGGTTATGCCCTGCCTGTCACCGGAGAAGGGGCGCGCTTCGTCGTGGTTTCGACACAAGGTCGTGGCGACGAGGTCGCGCTGCAGGCCGCGCTGGCGATCGACGCCGATTATGTCGCCTTCGTCGGCAGCCGATTGAAGGCGGAGACCCTGAAGGCCGAGCTTGCCGAACGCGGCGTCGATCGCGAGCGGCTTGCTCGGCTGCGCTCCCCAGCGGGGCTCGATCTCGGCGCCATCGGACCGGAGGAGATCGCCCTGTCGATTCTCGCCGAAATCGTCGCAGTCCGTCGCAAGGGCAGAATGGGAGGCCCGAGCGCATGATGCGGGTCCACACGGCAATCATGAAGGACGGGCCGGGCGAAATTCCGGCACTGCGGGTTTCGGCCATCGTCCTCGCGGCCGGCCTGTCGAGCCGCATGGACCTCGGACCGAAGCTTCTGCTCGACGTCGACGGCGAGCCGATGATCCGGCGCACGGTCCGCAACGTGCTGGAGATCGGGCCCTCGGAAACCATCGTGGTCACCGGCCATCGCGCCGCCGAGGTCGAGGCCGCTCTGATCGGCCTGCCGATCGCTTGCGTCCGCAACCCGGCCTACCGCGACGGTCAGCCCTTCTCTGTGGCCCTCGGGATCCGCTCGCTCCGAGAACCTTGCGATGCCGTCATGGTCATGCTCGGCGACCAGCCGCTGGTGATGCCCCGGCATCTGCGAACTCTCATCACAACGTTCGGGACCCTTCGCGACCGGTCGATCCTCGTGCCCCACCATCAAGGCGTGCGCGGCAACCCCATCGTTCTGGCCGCGAAGCATATCCCAGCCGTCGCCGGCGGCGAACTGAACCTCGGTTGTCGGAAGCTGATCGAAAGCCAACCTCACGAGGTCGCCGCAATAGAGTTCGGGGAAAACGTCTTCACGACCGATTGCGACACCCCACAGGATTACGAGCGTCTCATAGCGACGGCGCGAAGCTCTTCGGCCCCAAGCGTCACCTGAGCCGATGCTGTGGCGGGGACGCCGAAATGCGAAACTCCCTCAACCTTTGCGCAGCACCCGGCGGCCTCGGGGGCTATCGGGGCAGCTTGAATCCGATCACCATCGAATCTGCGCCGACGAGGGGCTCGACGCGCGTCTCGGAAAAGCCAGCTCCGCGCATCCACTCCTGACAATCGGTTCCCGTATAGTCGAAGCCGCCTGGCGTTTCGATCAGCATGTTGAGGCTCATCAGAAGACCGAATGCGTTCTCGCGCCGCTCGTCATCGATGATCGCATCATAGACGATGACAGCTCCGCCCTTGGGAAGAGCCTCGAAAGTTTTGCTGAGCAGCAGCTTCTTCTGCGGCAGGTCCCAATCGTGCAGGATGTGGCCCATGATGATGACATCGGCCTCCGGCAGACTGTCCTCGAAGAAGTTTCCCGCTTGAAATCGCACCCTGTCCGAAAATCCCTGCTTTGCGACGAACTCCTCGAATATCGGCTGAACCTGAGCAAGGTCGAAGCCGATGCCCTTGAGATGAGAATGGGCGCGGGCCAAGCTGACCGGTACCATGCCTTGGGCTGCCCCAAGATCCGCAAATGTCTTGTAATCTTTCCATGCAAACTTGGTGGCGATGGCCTGGGCCGCCCCGGCACTGATTCCGCTCATCGCTTCCAGGAACAAACGCAGCCGCTCCGGCTTGGCATACAAGGCTTTGAAGAAGTCTTCCGAATGCTTGCCCTCATTCTGGATTTCGCCGGTTCGCAGCGCCTCCGTGAGGGAGCCCCAGAAGCCGTAAAGCCGGGCGTTCGCCATCTCCAGGAGCCCCCCGATATAGGACGGCTTGGCCCTATCGAGAAACAGATCCGCCTCGGCCGTATTGCGGTAAATCCCGTTCTCACGGTCCAGCACCTTGAGCGCGACCAGCGCATCCAGGAAATCGCGGGCCGATCTTTGATGCAGCCCGAGCTTTTCCCTCAGGGTCACGAGGTCGGCGGGAGCTTTGGCCAAGGCGCTGAACACCCCGAGCTCGACCGCGCTCAAGAGCGTCTTGGAGGCCCAAAATCCCATGCCCAGCTTCAGAATATGGTCCGGCGTGGCGCTCATGCTTCATGCTCCTCCGTCAGGCTGCCAAGAGCGTGGGGACCCACGCGCTCTTTCATTGGCACGCTGAATCCGCTCCGAAACCGGCATCGCATTCTTGCTGAGCGCACAAACCGCGAAATGAGGAGAAAGCTCATCTGATTCGAGCGATATTGCTCGCTTGAAGGACGTGTGGCAACCGCGGCCGGACTTGCCCGATCTTCTGGAGAGCCGTTGGTTCCAGAACACAACACATCCGCTCGATCGGGAACTCGGCGTTTTTCGGATCGATGACGCTGAAGGTCGTCGACTTCGGCAGCAACATCCGATTGCCGGGTGATCGGGCCACCGCCTTGCCCGTCGCGGCTTCGGCTCACCCGACGCCGCAGGGTCGAAAGGGCCCGCGACGTCAGCCATTCGGGGCGACGTGGACGGCATCCAGGGCAGCCCGCAGCCCCTTTGCCAGCTTCACGGCGTCATCGTTGGCCCAGAAGTGGATGAAGAAGGCGCGGGGCTCGTCGTCGAGCATGTGATTATGAATGGCGGTCACCTCGATTCCGTTGTCCCGCAGCACTTTGATGAGCGGATTCACTTCGCCGGCCAGCGCTACGAAGTCACCCGTGATTGCTGCCTTGCCGTCGCCGGTGGGCTGGAAATTGATGGCGATCGCCGTTCCCATTGCGCCAGGAATGGCCATGCCGTCCTGTTTGATGCTGTCCGACCGGGGCACGCCGAACTGATAGACCCCGCCGTTGTTGCGGCCCTTGAAGCCGACTGCCTTGTCGATTTCCTCGGTCTGGATACCGAGGTCCGCGGCGGCTGGGGCCGCTACCGCCGGCGGCTTGACGTCGAACGGCGTCTTACTTTGCTCAAGAGCGACGCGCATCTGTTGTGCGAGTTGTGCGGGATCACCCTTTCCAGCCACATGCATGTAGAACGTCGGCGGATTGGCGCGCAGCAGATGGTTGTGCACGGCCGTGACCTGCAGGCCTTCGGCCAGGAGCTTGGTCATCACCGGATTGATCTCGGCTTCGGTCACGACGATATCGCCCATCATCATTGTCGTATCGCCCATGGGCTCGAACGCCAGCCAGCCGCCGAGAGCGAACCCCGGCTTCAGTTGGATGCCATCGAGGGTGACTTTGAGATCGGTCCGGGGCAGCCCATACCGATGTACGGGACCGCTCACCGCTCCGGGGCGGGCAAGGACGGTGTCGACCGTTGTCCAGCTCGTTTCTGCGCTTGCCGGAAACCGACTGGATACTGCCAGAGCTATCGCTCCAACCATCAGAAGTTTTTTGTGCACTAAATCCTCCGCAGGTTCTAAAGGCTATGCTTACGGGGCTTCATAAGAACACCCTCCACCGGGACATCGCTGCCAAGGGGACGC
>JBBPYT010000299.1:0-3351 GCA_038199665.1 Hyphomicrobiales bacterium | reverse complement strand
TCGCTTCGGTTGGAATCCGGTGAGCTTATGGCGATCATCGGGCCGAATGGTGCGGGCAAGACGACGTTTTTCAACATGATCAGCGGCTTCTTCCCTCCGACATCGGGCACCATCCACTTCGATGACCAGGATATCACCAGCCTGTGGCCCGAGACCCGCGTCCGGCGCGGCATGGCGCGCACGTTCCAGATCACGGAGATTTTTCCGGAGCTGAGCGTCGCCGACAATCTCCGCATCGCGGTCGAAGTCGCGGAGGGCCTGAGCATGAAGGCCCGGGTCAGCGCCATGCAGCGCGACGCCGTCGAAGCGCGGGTGGTCGAACTGCTTGGAATGGGCAAGTTGACGGAAAAGCGAGGCAGCCAAGCCGGCGCGCTATCGCACGGACATCAACGGGCGACCGAGATCATGATGTCGCTCGCCCTGCGTCCGCGTCTGCTCCTCCTCGACGAGCCCACGGCGGGCATGGGAGACCAGGAGACTTACGACATTGCCCGTCTGATCCGGCGCCTGCACAAGACGGAGGGGCTGTCGATCCTGCTGATCGAACATGACATGCGCGTTGTCTTCAATCTAGCGGATCGTATCATAGTTTTGGCCGAAGGGCGGGTGCTCGCCGAAGGGAGCCCCGATGACATTGCAAAGAGCGAGGCGGTCCAAACCGCCTATCTTGGTACGGCGCCAGCATGATCGCGCTTCGGGCCGAGGGGCTCCATACCTTTTACGGCAAAAGCCACATCCTGCGCGGGGTGACGATCGAGGTCCGTGAGGGCGAACTCGTGGCGTTGCTTGGCCGCAACGGGGCGGGCAAGACCACAACGTTACGCAGCCTTATCGGCCTGACGCCCCCTCGTCTGGGGCGGATCTCGACCTTCGGGGTCGAGACCACCGGGCTGCTCCCCTACCGGTTGGCCGCGATGGGGGTGGGTTACGTGCCCGAGGGCAGGCGCATCTTTGCCAATCTGACTGTCCAGGAAAACCTGAAGGTCCCCGTCGAACGGCCGGGGCCGTGGACCGCCGCTCGCATTTATGACCTGTTCCCACGGCTGGCGGAGCGCCGGATCAACAAGGGAAGCCAACTCTCGGGTGGCGAGCAGGAAATGCTTTCGATCGCACGCGTCCTCCTGCTCAATCCGAAGCTCCTGATGCTAGACGAACCGTCCCAGGGTCTCGCTCCCCTGATCATGGAAGAGGTATTCAAGGTTGTGACGGCCGCTCGCGGCGAGGGTGTCTCGGTTCTTCTGGTCGAGCAAAACGTGCGGGCGGCCGTGCGAATTGCCGATCGAGCTTATGTGCTCGACGACGGCAAGGTGGTGTTCGAGGGCGGCGCCGCCGAATTCGGCCGCGACGAAGCCCGGGTCCGCGAATTGGCCGGCGCGAGCGCCGAGCGATGGGACATGGCGGACGAGGGCTCGCTGCCGATCCCTTAAAATCGCGAGGGCCATTAATGCTTGGCGATCGAAGCCCCATTACCAGGGACGAAATGGTGATGCTTGCTTTGGAGGAGGGGGCACGCGCCAAGCGATTTGATCGGCGTTCAACTTTGACACACTGGCCAAGAAGGTGATGTTCGGCTGAGCGCCCATCCTCGCCGTTCCCGAGGCAAGTTGCTGATCCTGAAAGCGGCCGTTCGTTCGGAAGACGAAGATTTCGCAATCCATGAGGCGGATCTTCACGCTTGTGTTGCCCAACGAATGCTGCCGGTCGAGCTTGCGGCGCGCGGGTGCAACGCAATCGGCTGGCGAGCGCATTCCGATGGAGCACGCCGTTGCAACGAGTGCCGGCGTCAGATGCCGAGGTAGCGGTGCAGGATTTCCGGCTCGGCGCGGAGCGACTCGGGCGTGCGCTCCTCCATGATGTGGCCGTTGTTCATCAGGTAGACGCGGTGGGCGAGGCTCAGCGCGGCCGCGATGTTCTGCTCGACGATCACGATCGTCTGGCCGGCCTTAGCGAGCGCGCGGCAAACCTCCACCAGATCGCGGACGATAACCGGCGCGAGACCCTCGAAGGGCTCGTCGAGCAGAATGAGCTTCGGGTTGCGGATCAGGGCGCGGGCGATGGCCAGCATCTGCTGCTCGCCACCCGAAAGGTCAGTGCCTCGGCTGCGCCGGCGCTCCTTCAGGCGCGGAAACATTCCGTAGATGCGATCGAGCGGCAGGCGGTCGCGCGCCGTCAAGCCAGCCAGCACCAGGTTTTCCTCGACGTCGAGGCTGCCGAAGATGCGGCGCTCCTCCGGCACGAGCTGAATGCCGCGCTGGGCGATGGCGTGCGGCGCGAGGCCGTGCGTCGGCTGGCCGTCGAACATGATTGCCCCGGCCTTCGGCCGCACGACGCCCATCAGCGACTTCAGCGTCGTGCTCTTTCCGGCGCCGTTGCGGCCGAGCAGCGCCACCACCTCGTGCTGGGCCACCCGCAGCGACACGTCGAACAGGATATGGCTGTCGCCATAGTAGCTGTTGACGCCGTTCATCTCGAGCAGGTTCATTCCGCCGCGACCCCGCCCAGATAGGCTTCCTGTACCAAACTGTTGCGCTGGATCTCTTCCGGAGTGCCTTCGGCCAACAGCGTGCCTTCATTCAGCACAGTGATGCGGTCGGCCAGATCAAACATCGCGTCCATGTCGTGTTCCACAATCACCAGCGTGCGCCCGCGCCGGATGGTCTTCAGCAGTTGGATCGTCTCGGTGCGTTCGCGCGGGCTCATGCCGGCCAGAGGCTCGTCGAGCAGCAGGAGAGTCGGCGAGGAGGCGAGCGCGAGACCGATCTCGAGCCGCCGCTTCTCGCCGTAGGCGAGGTCGGAGACCGGGCGGTCGGCCCGGGCTGTGAGGTTCACGGCGGCCAGCGTTTGCTCGACCTGTTCGGCGAGGCCGTCCACGCTGTCGAGACGACGCAGCAGGTCGAGGCGGAAGGCGCCGCGCCGCTCCGCAAGGGCCGCGATGGTGATGTTCTGCCGCACGGTCAGGCGCCAGAACAGCTGGTTGACCTGGTAGCTCTTGGTCAGCCCGAGCTGGCACACGCGGGCGACGTCGTGGCCGGTGATCTCGTGGCCGTGGAACAGGATCTGGCCCGAGGTCGGCGGGATCTCGCAGGTCAACATCTTGAAGAAGGTGCTCTTGCCGGCGCCGTTGGGCCCGATGACGCCGCGCAGTTCGCCTTCATCCACGCTGAACGTTATGTCGCGGTTGGCCACAAGGCCCCCGTAGCGCTTGGTGAGATTGCGCGCCTGGAGCACCGGCACCGTGAACGTGTCGCCGCCTACGCGGCGCCGGGCCGCCATCGGCGCGATGCTGGGCGGCTCGGCAACATCCGGAAGTGCTGCGCCGGTCGGATCGGCGGGGACGGTGCGGGCCCGCCG
>JBBPYT010000298.1:0-4040 GCA_038199665.1 Hyphomicrobiales bacterium | reverse complement strand
AGGCTGGCAGGCCCGAAAACCGATGTCCTTCGCCCGTCTCCGCCCAGACCCTCATCCTACAGCGCCTTCTCCATCACGACGAAATGCAGGTCGTCGCGATGCGGCAGGCCGATACGCTCGTCCCCATACGGGAACGGCTTCGTTTCGCCCGTCCGGGCGTAGGCGCGCCGCTCGTACCAGGCGATCAACGAGTCGCGCAGAAAGATCACCGTCATGACGATGATCTGCGCGCCCGCTTTGCGGGCGAAATCCTCGGCGCTTTCCAAGAGGGCGCGGCCGACGCCGCGCGCCTGAACGGCGGGCGCGACCGTCAACATGCCGAGATAGCAGCGCCGCACGGCATGGCTCCCCTGCACCTGTTCCAGCAGGACGCAGGCGAGGATCGGGCCGGCGTCGGTCTCACGCAGCACCAGGATCGTGGCCGGGTTCGGCCCCCCGAGTTCCTCGGCCAGAGCGTCGGCATCGGTCCGCTGGCCGCCGAGGAAATCCGTCTCGTGCGTCCAGCCCTGACGCGCGCTGTCGCCCCGATAGGCGCTATTCACCAGCCGCGCGATCTCGGGCAGTTCGGCATGGCTGGCCGGGGCGATGATCCAGTCCGTCATGGCACCACGTTGAGTAAGAGGCGATGGGTTCAAGCGATATCCGGCGCCGCGGCAAGCAATCGGTCAACCCAGGCCGGAACGGTTCCGGCAGCCGGGCCGTGGATCGTCTCTCGCTCCGCACCTTTGCAGCGCCCGCCAACTTCCGGGCTGGGTGGAAAACCGGTCGTTGGGTCGCTCATCATGCAACGCCGATCCGCCGGGCCATTGCAAGCGAACACCAAGCCGTGCTGGGGTCATCGCAGAGTGGATCGAGGAATGTTGCGAGCGCTGGAGTCCGTCTTTTCAGGTTTCCCTCCGATCCGCTTCCAATAGATCCTGGTCCCGGTCAGCCCGCCATGCGGCTTCAGGGCATAGTCTGGGATCGCTCCGGCCAGTGTGAATCCCAGCCCCTCATAGAGGCCCGACGCCCCGCCCTCGGTCGCTGTGTCGAGCACCAAGAGTGTGCGCCCCCAAGTCACGGCTAAGCCCTCGGCGGCCCGCATCAAGGCCGCCGCTACGCCTCGGCCCCGGTGGCTCAGGCGGGTCATCAGCTTGGCGATTTCGGCCCGGTGTGGCTGGTTGGGCGGACAATCGAGCAGCAGGGTTACGGTGCCGGCCAGGACCTCGCCATCCCAAGCGCCCAGAACAATTCGTTCGTCCCGGGCCGCCGCCGCCAGCGCGTCATCCCAGAACGCTCCTGCCGTTTCCGGCTCCAGCGGGTGCATGAAGCTGACCGACCCACCGTTCGCGACCGCCTCCATCAGGATCTCGCTCAGCATCTCGCATATCTTCGGCGAGGCGCTCAAGGCCTTGATTTCGATCTCGGACATAGCGGCTAACCCCGGGCGAGAACGACGAGATAGGTACAGGATGCGGTGGTTTCGTTGGCCAGGGTCACTTCGGACGGTGGACCGAATCCGAGGCAGTCGCCGGGGCCCAGCACATGCCGCTCGCCGTCCTCCAGGATGACGAGATCGCCCACCCGCACCCAGACGACCTGGCGGATATGCGCGTAGGACGAGGCCGGAAACACCACCCGCTGTCCGGCCGGCAGCTCGACCTGGGCGACCTCCAGCGGATGGTCGGGTCGACTGAACACCTGCTTGCGCAGGTAGCCTGTGTCGGGGTCGCGCCAGACCGGCTGGTCGACGGAACGCGACAACCGCTCCCCCTCGCCCTCAGCCCTCAGCAAAAGGCCCGCGAGGGTCAGGTCGAAGGCGCCGGCCAGTCGCACCAGGATCACGGCGGTGGGACTCATTTCCTCGCGTTCGATCTTGCTGATTGTTGCCTTGGAGACACTCGAGCGTTCGGCCAAGTTCGCCAGGGACCAGCCGCGCGCATCCCGCTCGAGTCGAAGGCGGCGCGCGATCCGAGCGGCCGTATCGTCTATTATAGTAATCATATGTCTTTTATAGTAGATGAACTCCCCCGACGCAAGGCTCCATAAGCTCGGGCCGGAGGACCGTGCCGGTGTTCCGCCGTCGACGCCCAGCCAACCAAATCGGGTTCGCCGTCCAACTCTGCTGTCTGTCTTGGTCAGCCAGCTGGGCGAGGCGCCGCCCAGCGCGCTCCTTGAAGTCCTTGCGGGTCAACTCGGCTGCCAACCCGGCGCCAGCCCCGCCCCGGTGTGACGAAGATGTTCGTGAACGACCGAGGCCTCGAAGCGACCGCAGCGCACATCCTCCGATCCTACTCGGCGGCCTCGACCTCTTCCCGCATGGCTTCCCCGGTCTTGAGGTTTTCCGGCCGCGGCATCGAAACGATGTTGAAGCCGCCGTCGACGAAGTGGATTTCCCCCGTCACCCCGCTCGACAGGTCGGACAGGAGGTAGAGCGCCGATCCGCCCACATCTTCGATGGTGATCGGACGGCGCAGAGGCGCGTGCGCCTTGTGGTAGTTGAACATGAAACGCGCGTCGGTGATGCCCGCGCCCGCGAGCGTGCGCACCGGACCGGCCGAGATGGCATTGATGCGGATACCGGAACCGCCGTAGTCCGCCGCCAGGTAGCGCACGCTGGCCTCCAGCGCCGCTTTGGCGATCCCCATGACGTTGTAGTTGGGCGTGACGCGCGTCGCGCCGCCAAAAGTCAGCGTGACCATCGAGCCGCCGTTCGGCATCAGCGCCGCCGCTCGCCGCGCGATCTCGGTGAACGAAAACGCCGAGATCACCATGGTGCGGATGAAGTTCTCGCGCGTCGTGTCGGCATAGCGGCCCCGGAGTTCGGAGCGGTCCGAATAGGCGATGCCGTGCACCAGGAAGTCGATGGTGCCGAAACTGCGGGCAACCGTCTCGAGGGCGGCATCCACCGTGTCGAGCTTCTCGACGTCGCAGGGCACGACGATCTCGGCGCCGAGCGTCTGGACCAGCGGCTTGACACGCCGGCCGAGCGCCTCGCCCTGGTACGTGAAGGCGAGTTCGGCGCCCTCGGCGGCCAGCGCCTTGGCGATGCCCCACGCAATGGAATGGTCGTTGGCCACGCCCATGATCAGGCCGCGCTTGCCGCGCATGAGACCGACGGGAACGTTGGTGGTCGATCCGGTCATGATGCGGGGCCTTTATCAAAGGTCCGGGTGTTGCAGAACCAATGTCGCATTGGTCCCCCCGAAGCCGAAACCGTTGGACAGCACGGTGCCGAGATGCACGTTGTCGCGACGCTCGCGCACGATATCCATATCGGCGAAGCTGGGGTCGAGCGTATCGATGTGGGCGCTCTCGCAGATGAAGCGGTGGCGCATCATCAGCATCGAATAGATCGCCTCCTGCGCACCTGCCGCTCCGAGCGAATGACCGGTCAGCGATTTCGTCGCCGAGATGGGCGGAGACTTGTCGGCGCCGTCGAACGCCGAGCGAATCGCCTCGATTTCCTTCTCGTCGCCCTTGGGCGTCGAGGTGGCGTGCGGATTGATGTAGTCGATCGGCGCCCTGACCTCGGCAAGCGCCATCCGCATGCACCGCGCCGCGCCCTCGCCCGAGGGCGCCACCATGTCGAAGCCGTCCGACGTCAGGCCGTAGCCGATGACCTCGCCGTGACTCTTCGCGCCCCGGGCGATGGCGCGGTCGCGATCTTCCAGCACCACGATGCCGGCACCCCCGGCGATGACGAAACCGTCGCGGTCCTTGTCATAGGCGCGCGACGCGACGGCCGGCCGGTCGTTGAAATTCGACGACATGGCGCCCATGGCGTCGAACAGTACCGACAGCGTCCAGTCGAGTTCCTCGCCGCCGCCGGCAAACATGCGGTCGGCCTTGCCCAGCTGGATGCATTCGACGGCGTTGCCGATGCAATGCGCCGAGGTCGAGCAGGCCGAACTGATCGAATAGGAGAGGCCCTTGATCTTGTAGGCAGTGGCGAGATTGGCCGAGACAGTGCTCGACATCGCCTTGGGCACCACGAAGGGGCCGACGCGCTTGGGGCCTTTCTCCTTGGTGGTGATGGCGGCCTGCACGATGGCGCCTGT
>JBBPYT010000297.1:0-7787 GCA_038199665.1 Hyphomicrobiales bacterium | reverse complement strand
TCCGCGACGGCGCCCTGCTCGAGGTCCTGGTGCCGGTGTTTCTCGACTCGGGCTGGCGACGACGGATCGTGGCGGAACCCAACACCACGCCGCCGGTGCTGACGGGCTCCCAGGCATCACGCTACCGCGAGCGCATCGAAGCCCGCGCGAGGGCCGCCGATCCGGCCTCCAGGCTCGAAGTGGTCTCGGCCATCCAGATCACCGAATCGACGACCGGCGAGACCGTCCGCGAGGCCGTGGCCGGCGGCGTCAGGGTCGGCAAGGTTTATCCCTTCATGGTCACCACCCATTCGGGCAATGGGGTGCAGGACTACGACAGGATCCATCCGGCCTTGGCGGCAGCGGAGGAGCAGGGTTTGATCGTCCAGTTCCATGGCGAGCATCCGGGGGAGGAGGTCGAGGGCTTGAGGAAGGAAGCGGCCTTTACCGGCATCCTCGACCGGATTCTGGAACGGTTCCCGCGCCTTCGCCTGACCATGGAACATATCACCAGCCGGGCTGCGGTGGAGTGGGTGAGGGGGCAGGGCGGGAACGTCGGAGCCAGCGTCACGGTGCATCACCTCTTCACCACGGTCGACGATGTGCTGGGCTACAGCCGGCGCAGCCGCGGGCTGATGCGCGTCCATTGCGGGTGCAAGCCCCAGCCGAAGTGGCGCGATGACCGGCAAGCCCTGATCGAGGTAATCATGGCCGGCCACGCGCGCTTCTTTTACGGCGGCGATGACGCGGCGCATCTCAAGAAGAACAAGGAATCCGCCGCTTCGGCCTGCGGCGTGTGGAACACGAGGGTAGCGCTGCCGCTGCTCGCGGCGCTCTTCGAGGAAAACGGCAAGTTGGAGCGACTGGAGCCTTTCGTTTCGGAATTCGGGGCGCGGTTTTACGGCTATCCGCTCAACGAGGAAACCGTCACGCTGACTCGCGAAAGCTGGACGGTGCCCGACGAAGTCGCGGTTCCGGAGCTGGGCGACGACATCGTGCCCTTCTGGGCCGGCGAGGAAGTGCCGTGGCGGGTGATGGGGTAGATCGCATTCCAACCATCGCGCTGGCGCGCGTCTTCCTCCCCAGGTATGGGAGGGATCGAGCGCCCCTCCTTGCCTTGCTTGGGGAAGGTATCACCCTAGGGTGACGCAGGGGATACGGCGCCGACCCATATGCGATCCGGGCCAGCGATGACTCAACGCAACTTCCGAGACCTGCTCGAAGCGCAATGGGACCGAGGCCGCTTCGTCTGCGTCGGCCTCGATCCCGATTGGGACCGGGTCCCGGCCTCCGTGAAGGCGCGGGCCGAAGCCGTGATCGGCGCCAGCCGTTCGACCTCAGCCAGGGGCACAGTCGATTTCTGTACCGCCATCGTCAGGCAGACGCGCGACTTCGTCTGCGCCTACAAGCCCAACGCCGCCTTCTTCGAGGCGATGGGTCCCGACGGCGCATGGGCGCTCGGTCGCATCGTCGACCTGATCCATGAGGCCGCCCCGGACGTGCCGGTCATCTACGACGCCAAGCGCGGCGATATCGGCAGTACCAACGAAGGCTATGCGCAATACGCTTTCGAGCGTCTCGGCGCCGACGCCATCACGGTGCACCCCTATCTGGGGCAGGAGGCTCTCAAGCCTTTCCTCGATCGTGCCGACAAGGGCGTCATCGTGCTATGCCGGACCTCCAATCCGGGCGGCGGCGAATTCCAGGACCTCGCGGTCAATGGCACGCCGCTCTACCGGGTGGTGGCAGAGCGGATCGCCACCGCGTGGAACCGGAACGGAAATTGCTCGGTGGTGGTCGGCGCCACCTATCCGGGGGAACTGGCCGAGGTGCGCGACATCGTCGGCGACATGCCGATCCTGATCCCCGGCATCGGGGCCCAGGGCGGGGACGTGGCACGCACCGTCGCGGCCGGAAGGGACAGCTGCGGCCGCGGTATGGTCATCAATTCCGCGCGCGCCATCATCTACGCATCGGGCAACGAGGATTTCGCCGAAGCGGCGCGGCGTCAGACGCTCAAGCTGCACGACGAGATCGACAGATACAGGGTGGGTGCGTAGATGACGGCCGCAAAGCGCGACGATAATGGAGCGAGGCCAGGCGAAGCGCCGCTCGACCTGATGCGCCGGGCCGGAGCTTTCTACGAATGCCCGAAGGATGCCGACGGCGGGCGTCTTGGCCCGCTCGTCGGATATGCGGGGCGGGACGACACCGGCCGGCAATATGTCGGCGACATCTACGTCAATTTCGCTCAGGCCGAGCGCCATCCGGCGCTCCTCGCCACCTTCTCGCGGCAGCTGGCCTCGACGCTATGCGAGCGCAAGCTCGAAGGGTTGCTCAAGGCGGCGCACGGCTTTTGCGGCGCACCGGAAGGCGGGAAAGCCTTCGCCTACCAATCGGCTTTGGACAACCGCAAACAATACATCTACCCGGAAAAGAAGGTGACGGCGGTTGCGACCGCGACATCGCGCGAAGTGTCCGAACTGGTCTTCAGCCGGCACGAGCCTGAGAAGGGTCAGAACTGGTTCATCGTCGAGGATGTCTGCAATAATTTCAGTACCACCTCGTTGCTGGTGGCGCTCATCGAGAGCTTCGGCGCGAAGGTCCTAGGCGTGCTCTGCTTCCTGAACCGTTCCGGCGTGGTCGAGAAGGACTACGTGCCGCGCCCCGGCTTGATCCTGCCGGTCGTGGCGGTGGTGCAAGCGCCGTTCAAGCAATACGCCCAGGACGATGCTTTCGTGGCCGGGGATGTGACCAAAGGAAATGTGGTCTGGAGCCCGAAACGCGACTGGCACAGGTTGGCGGGTGCCGGCACGGTGCAGGGCCGCAACGGAGAGAAGTGATGTCGCTGAAAGGACGGTCCATCCTCGAAGCGCAGATCTTCACGCCCGACGTTTTCGACGAGTTGTTCGACCGCACGACGCGGCTCCTCGACAGCAAGCCTCAGCCGATCTTTCGTGACGACGTCGTGGTGATGCTGTTCTATCAGCCAAGCACGCGCACGCGCATGTCGTTTCAGATCGCGGCGGTACGGCTCGGCGCCAACGTGATCTACACCGAAGACGCCGGCAAATTCTCTTCGGCCGCCAAGGGCGAGATCCTGGAGGACACGACGCGGGTCGTCGCGGGCTATCGGCCGCGCGCCCTGGTGCTGCGGCACCATGACGACGGCGCGGCCCACCTGGCGGCGCGGAATATGGAGCGGCTGGACCATCCCGTGCCGGTGTTCAACGCGGGCTGCGGGGCCGAGCAGCACCCGACCCAGGCGGCGCTCGACCTTTACTCCATCCGTCGCGAACTCGGCCGCACGGATAATGTCGAGATCGCCTTCGTGGGAGACTGCAAGTATAGCCGGACCGTGCGCTCGCTGGCTTATCTGATCGCCAAATATCCGGGCACGAAAATCAATTTCGTCTCCGTGCCGGAATTGAGAGTGAGGGAGGATATCACGGCCTATCTGGCCCGGCATGACGTGCCCTATACGGAGACGACCGACTGGAGCGACGTCGTGCCGAAGGTCGACGTTCTCTACATGACGCGTCCGCAAAAGGAATGGTTCGGCGAGGTGGAGATGTTCGACCGGGTCAAGGATCGCTTCGTTCTCGACCTTGCCACGGCCCGGCGCATGAAGAGCGGCGCCAAGATCCTGCATCCCCTGCCGCGCAACAACGAGATCGCGCTCGAGGTGGATGCGTTGCCGCAGGCCGCCTATTTTCGCCAGTCGGATTACGGGCCGCCTTTGCGCACCGCGCTCTTCGAAATGGTCTGCGGCCGATAGAGATGCTCTGCACCAACTCGAACAGAGCGTCGAACAACCGGGACCTTCGATGACCGGCACCGGCAGCCGAGCTTTAATTCCTGGCGCTCTGCTTGCAATCCCGTAAATGTTCCTGATATGTTCTTATCAAGCATGTGAGCCGCAGGCGCGTTCGCGGAGGTTCACGGCGCGTTCCGTTCCAGTGCGATGGAAGCGAGTCATGAAGACCCTGTTTTTCGTCCAGCCTTATGTCATGCGGCGCCGCAAGCTCTTGGCAAGTGGGGCCACGGCGTTCGAGGAGGCGGCCGATGCCGTGGCGGCCGGCGCGCGCATCGCGCGGTTCCGGCCCGGCGTGGTGGTCATGTCGCAGGTCGTGGATGCCCGGACCGGCCATATGGGCAAGCCCGAGATCATCGCCATTCATGGGCGGGTGCCGGACGCTTGGCGCGACTCCGGGCACCACCGCGAGGCCGCATAGGTCCGCACCGAACCAAAATGGACGGCCGCGTTGTTGGCGGCTTTCGGGTCAAGATTTCGGCTCTGCTGTGAGTGGCGGCGCAAGCTTTCGATGGGCGAGCCTGCCGCATCATCCCGCCAGGTTGCTGCCTTGCTCGGAATAGCAGTTCTGCACGAAAGAGCCGCGTGCTGCCGTGCAAGTCCAAGCCGCCATGTCGCTGATGGAACATGAGGGGAATTACAGCGCTTCAAATAGCGACCGGCGCATTTTCATCGAGATTTCCGACGATGTAATCCGGACAGTCCGGTGGGACAGGTTTGTTGCATGGCTAACGATGGCAATTGTCACGCTTGCCGACAGCCCATTTAGGCGGCGCCAGTTCCGCACGGCTCAAGCAAATGGCTCGGTTGCTCGAGGTTCCCGTAAAGCTCCCGCGACTATTCTGGCTCCGAACCCATGCGAGCCCCAAACGAGCTCACCAATCATTCGGCAGAAGCGCCTTCTTCAAAATTAGGGCGCGACAGAGTCTGGCTTGGCTTCATCGTCGGTATTCGGCTCAGAGCTTGGTCCGCATGCCGATTGTTGTATTCGGCGCCGTCCAAATCGCCTTGAAGAGCCGACGTGTTGCAGCCGAGCCGCAATTCTCGCCCGTTCCATCGTGTTTGACGGGCGGGCGCCGACTACACGCAAGAGCGCATGGGCGCGGATATCACACCAACAAATACGCGAAGTAACGTATCCAGGTGGCCTTCAGTGAGAAAATTCAGGCGAGCTCGCATCAAAACTCTTGTGATGCATTCGATTTCCGGATTACTCGACTTGCTTGTTGTATTGCGGTTTGCTAGATCAGGCGCATAGAGGAGCTCGTTTAGATGTCCGACGCTAATACAGAATTGAACTTGATCGAGATGGCTGCCGAGATCGTTTCGGCTTACGTGAGGAACAATTCGGTTCCGGCCAGCGATCTTCCTGGGCTGCTTCAGTCCGTTCATGGCTCTCTCGGGTCGATCGTCAATGGTCCGAAGCCTGAAGTCGCGAAGGAGCCGCAGCAACCGAAAGTGCCGGTGAAGAAGTCGGTGACAGATGATTTCATCATCTGCCTCGAGGACGGCAAGCGCTTCAAATCGCTGAAGCGCCACCTGCATTCGGAGCACGGTCTGTCGCCGCAAGAATACCGGGCCAAATGGGGCTTGGCGAAAGACTATCCGATGGTCGCGCCAGCCTATGCCAATGCTCGTTCGAGCCTGGCCAAGACTCTCGGACTTGGCCGCAAGAGCACTGCTCCGGCGGCCGAGCCTAAGCCGGCGGCGCCCCCGCCGGCGCCCGCAGAACCGGAAGTGACGTCGGCCGCCGCCAAGAAGCCCCGGCGTCGAGCCAAAGCCGTTTCCTGAACCTGCTGGGAGTTCCGCCGCATCCTCTCCGGGGGATGGCGGCGGCCTCGGGTGTTGGCAGCGGACGAATCCCGGCTCCTTGCCCCAGCATGGCCGGCCAGGCCCAACCTATTTCACGACCGGAATCTTGGTGCGGTCGATCGTGACCGTGACCGCCCCCAAAAATACGGCGCCGAACACGACCTGCCGGGCGAAAACGTCGACCCCGACGAAGGTCATGCCGATCCGCACCACCGATACGCGCTCCGAGGAGCGTATTGACGCTGCCGACACCGCCCGTCAGCGCGCTACCGCCGACGCAGACCCCACCACGGCAGAGAAGCAGGAATTTTTGGCCAACGGCGGCGACCGGTTTGCCAGCCGCGCCCCATGAGGACGCCGGCCAACGCCGACACGGCGCCCGGGATCGCCGGGGCTGTGATCTTCGGTTGCGTCCGAACTTTGCCGCGGCAGGCCAAAATCGCTATCATCCGATAGGCTGAACCTCGCTGATGTCACCGCCGACGCCTTGAGAGGTGACCGATGTATGACCGACTAAGATTGCGGATGGTGGTTGCCGCCTCCCTGCTTCTGGTATCCACTGCCGGCGCCGTTCGGGCCGACGTCATCGACGGCGAGTGGTGCGACGACAATGGTCACCATTTCTCGATCAAAGGTCCGCAGATCGTCACGCCGGAGGGCACCAGGACCACGGGAGACTACAGCCGCCACGCCTTCTCCTACACGACCGATGCCCTGAACGGCACGCAGGTTTTCATGAGGCTCATCAATGAGTCCACGGTGCATCTGCGACGAGGAACCGATCCGTCCGCCGCGGTTCAGGTTTGGCGGCGTTGCGAGCCGATCAGCTGATCGGGGTTAGAGCTGAGCCGTGCGGAGCGCATGGGAAAAATGCTCGTCGATCTTTGTCGTATCGAGGCCGGCTCCGGGTCTACTGTTCCCTCGCACATAGCTTCATCCCACCGCAACGTCCCCCTGGGATGCGAAATCTCCGGACACTCCGGGTTCAAATCTTTGGGCTGGCCGGAATGCCAGTTCCTCGGTGTTGGGATGTCAGCCTGCCGCCAGCTCCGGCAGGGGCCGCTCCGCCCGGTTGCCTTGGATCAGGTCGGAGGCCTTTTCGCCAATCATGATGGCGGTGGCGTTGGTGTTCGACGAGATCAGTCGCGGCATGACAGAACTGTCGCAGACGCGCAATCCGTCGACGCCGCGCACCCGCAGTTGCGGATCGACCACGGCAAGGTCGTCGACCCCCATCTTGCAAGTACCCACGGGGTGGTAGGCCGAGCGCGCCGCCTGACGCGCAAAGGCCTCGTATTCGGCCCGGCTGCGCACGCCGTTTCCCGGGATGTGCTCGCGTGACACATAAGGCCCGAAGGCGCTTTGCGCCATGATGTCCTGGCTGATCTTCACGCCGTCGACGGTGCGGTCGAGGTCGTAGGGATCGGCGAAGGAGTTCGGGTCGATGACCGGCGCCTGGCGGGGGTCGGCGGATTGCAGCGTGACGGTGCCGCGCGAGCGCGGGCGCACGTGGTAGGAGTTGAGCGTGGCGCCATTGCCCGACGGCACGGTGCCGATGCCGGCCTCAATGCCCGCGCCGGGCAGGAAGTGGAACTGCAGGTCGGGCGTCGACGCGCTGCGGTCGCCCCACCAGAAGGCGCCGCCTTCGACGATGTTCGACGCGACCGGCCCCTTGTTGAAGGCCTTGTACTCGAAACCGGCCCAGAGCTTCCAGTGCAGCTTCTTGTATTTGTCGTAGGAATGCGGGCCGGTGAGTTCGTAGACGACATCGATGTCCATGTGATCCTGGAGATTGCGGCCTACGCCGGGCAGGTCAGCCGCCACCGGGATCCCGAGCTCGCGCAGGTCCGCGGCCGGCCCAATGCCGGACAACAACAAGAGCTTGGGCGAACCGACGGCGCCCGAGGTGACGATCACCTCGCGCTCGGCCCGGATCACCTTGGCTTGCCCACCCTGCACGATTTCGACCCCGACCGCGCGGCCCTTGTCCATGACGATGCGGGTCGTCAAGGTGTCGGTGCGGACGTCGAGGTTGCGCCGCCCTGCTGCGGGCCTCAGATAGCCCGTCGCGGCGCTGCAGCGCCGCCCACCGCGCGTCGTGGTCTGGTAGATGCCGCAGCCCTCCTGCTTCGGCCCGTTGAAGTCGGGATTGTAGGGCAGCCCCGCCTGCTGGGCCGCCTGG
>JBBPYT010000296.1:0-5434 GCA_038199665.1 Hyphomicrobiales bacterium | reverse complement strand
GCATTCTGGTCTCTCGCGGCCTGTCTCCCATGGCGGCGCTTTGTCTCGCGAAGGACCGGCGGCAGCGATTGTCGCCGAGCCCCGCCCAATACGAGTGCTGGCGCGCGTGGCTGGAGAAATGGCGCGCGGCTCGGAGTTTCGGCTGGGACATACCCGAGTTCCACGCATTCGCCGCCGTCGCCGATCGGCATCTGGACCCGTCCGTCCGATGATCGTCTACGGCGATTGCGTCCGATCCGTAAGGACGAACGACGGCTTGTCGGCGGTTGCCGAAGCGATGCAGGCCGGGCCGCGGCAATCCATGCCGATCGAGCGGCATGCCGGCCTGATCGAAGCCTTGATCGCGGCCGGAGAGGTGGCTCAGGGCGTCAGCGACGCGGCCTTGCTCGTGGCCGGGCACGACGACGCGTCTGACGCCGAGCGCGCCGTCATGGCGGTCGTGCACCGCTTGGCGGTTCTGGCCGGACGCTCGTGGGACAACGGCCTGGAGGCCGTTCCAGCATCGTTCCCGGCCGAGTTGACTGAGGTGATGTCCGCGCTTGGAGACCTCGCCCTTCCGGAGCGGATCGCAGTCCGGCAGCCGGAAGGCTACGCGCATTATGCCGTGTATCCGGAGAGCTATTGGACGGCGGCAAAGGCCCTCGGCCCTGCCCGAGCCGTTCAGGTGATCGGCATCCGCTCCATCGGCACGTCCCTCTCGGCAATGGTCGCGGCAGTATTGGGAGCGGACGTGCCGCTTACGGTACGGCCTGCCGGCCATCCTTATGCCCGCGAGGTCCGGGCGGGACCCCGGCTTGACGCCGCGTTGCGCGCCGAGCCATGGGCCATGCGGGCCGTCGTCGATGAAGGTCCCGGCCTGTCGGGCAGTTCCTTCGGCGCCGTGGCCGAGGCGCTCGAGCAGCGAGGTATCGGGGTGGACAAAGTGGTGTTCCTCACGAGCCACGGCAACGGTCCGGGAGCCGAGGCGAGCACAGGCCATCGAGCTCGCTGGGCGCGAACCCGTCGGCACGCCGTCGATTTCGACCGGCTTGTGCTGCGCGCAACGACGCCGGCGCATCGGCTGGAAAGCTGGGTCTCCGACATTACGGACGCGCCGCTCGGCCCGATGCAAGACCTGGCAGGGGGGCGCTGGCGCGGGGTGCGCTTCGCATCCGAAAACCGATGGCCGCCCTGCGACGCCCAGAACGAGCGGCGCAAGTTCCTCCTGCAAACCAAGCAAGGCACGTTTCTGCTGAAGTTCGCGGGAATCGGAGAAAGCGGCCGTCGGACCTTTGCCCGCGCCCGAGCGCTCGCCGGCGCGGGTTTCTCGCTCCCGCCGCTGGCGCTGCGGCACGGGTTCCTGGTGGAACCATGGCGGGAGGATCTCCTGCCCATCGATCCGGCAAGGCTCGACCGCCGTGGCTTCCTGCGCCACCTCGGCGGCTACGTCGCCTTCCGCGGCCGGACGCTCGCCGCCGCGCCCGATTCCGGCGCTTCGGTCGAGGCGCTGTTCGAGATGATGCTGCACAACGCGCGGGAGGGGCTCGGCGGTGCGGACGGCCCGCTCGCGCGCTGGCGCCCGCACCTGCCCCGGTTGGCACGACAGGTCAGCCGTGTTCAGACCGACAATCGGCTGCACGTCTGGGAGTGGCTGACGTCGGCGGACGGGCGATGGATCAAGACCGATGCGGTCGACCATTGCGCCGGCCACGATCTCATCGGCTGCCAGGATATCGCCTGGGATGCGGCGGGTGCGGCGGTCGAGTTCGATCTGCGGCCGGAAGAGGAAACCGAGCTTCTGGCGATCCTCGACGGCGACACTGGCCGCACCGTCAGCCGCGAACTCTTCCGGTTCTGCAAGCCGGCGTATGCCGCCTTTCAGCTTGGCGCCTTCAGCATGGCGCGCGACCGCAGCGACGGCAATGATGCGCGGCGAGCGGGCCGCGCTGTCGACCGCTATGCAGGCATCTTGCGCCGCGACGCCAATCTCCCTATCGCCGGCAAGCTTTGGGGGTAGTCTGGCTAGCCCAGTTCTTGCATAGTGCTGCGTATCGGGGCGTGGCGGTCGCTCGAGTGCTTCGAACCGCGGGGCCAGCACAACGGAGATGGCGAGTCATGAAGATCCGCTGCGGGTTTGACATATCCTTCCATTGCCCGATGCCGACCCCGATGGTGTTCCTGCTCAGCGTTCACCCGTCGCGCGAGCGCGATCTCGTGACGGAACAGGTTCTCAGAACCGCCCCTTGCGTCCCCGCCCGCACGTGCCTCGACAGCTTCGGCAATCGGATGACGCGGCTCGTCGCGCCGGCCGGAGAAATCCGGCTCACCTCCGACTTCATCATCGAGGACAGCGGGCTCCCCGACGAGGTCGCCCCGGATGCGCCGCAAGTTCCGGTTCAGAACCTGCCCGACGACATCCTGATCTATCTTCTGGGCAGCCGCTATTGCGACACGGACCTGATGAGCGATTTGGCATGGTCGATGTTCGGCAACACGCCGTTCGGGTGGGCCCGCGTCCAGTCTATCGTCGAGTACGCGCATGGCCGGATCCAATTCGATTACCAACAAGCGCGTCCGACCCGGACCGCCAGCGAAGGTCACCGGGAACAGGTGGGCGTGTGCCGCGACTTCACCCATCTGGCCGTGACGCTTTGCCGGTGCATGAACATACCGGCCCGCTATTGCACCGGCTATCTTGGCGATATCGGGGTTCCCCCGGACGCCGCGCCGATGGACTTCAGCGCCTGGTTCGAGGTCTATCTCGGCGACAGATGGTACACGTTCGACGCCCGGCACAACCGGCAGCGAATCGGCCGGATCGTCATGGCTCGGGGCCGGGACGCCACGGATGCTGCGATTTCGACGGCGTTCGGCCGCGCCGATCTCGGCCGTTTCGACGTGATCACCGAAGAGCTTCCGCCAAACGCGATCTTCGGCCAAAACGGCGCGGCTCACGTTTCTTCTAGGCAACTCGGAGACGAGCCTCGAACCTCCATGGTCTGAGCGCCGGGCAGGTCGTCAACATGCAAATGGTGCGTCGCGCGCGGAATGATGGCACCATGTAGGTTCGGGAAATCCGTTGCGGAAGTAGAATGACCGTCTTGTCGGTAAGGCACCTGACCCGGTACGAATACAAGGTGCCCGTGCGGTTCGGCGAACATCGGCTGATGTTCCGGCCGCGCGACAGCTATGATCAAAGGCTGCTCTCCTCCGGCTTGACGATCACGCCGGAACCGAAGCGAATCCGTTGGTTCCACGACGTTTTCGGCAATTGCGTCGCGGTCGCCGCATTCGCGACGGAAGCCTCGAGCCTCGCATTCGATACGTCGATCGTGCTCAACCATACGCCGTCCAACGCACCGGACTTCGTGATCGAGGATTACGCCAAGATCTACCCGTTCACCTACGGGGCCGACGAAAGGCCCGACATTTCCCGGTTGATGGAGCGGCAATATCTCGATCCGGAGCATCAGCTCGATAAGTGGGTACGCCGGTTCACGCGCTATGGACAGCAGATCGATACGGGCGAACTGCTGATGACCCTCACCTACGCCATCAAGGAAAGCTTCACTTATTCGCGCAGGCAGGAGCGCGGGACGCAGGATCCCTTGCTGACGCTGAATACGGGAAAGGGATCCTGTCGGGACTTCGCAGTGCTGATGATGGAGGCGGTCCGGACGCTCGGCTTCGCGGCCCGCTTCGTGTCGGGTTATCTTCACGTGCCGGGGGGCTCGGGCGAAACCCATGTCGGGGGCGGAAACACCCACGCCTGGTGCCAAGTCTATCTTCCGGGCGCAGGCTGGGTGGAGTTCGATCCCACGAACGGGATCGTCGGCAATCGCGACCTTATCCGCGTCGCGGTAGCCCGCGACCCGCGGCAGGCCATACCGCTGCAAGGGACCTTCTTCGGCGCCGCCTCGGATTACCTCGGCATGACGGTGTCCGTGGACGTCAGCGAAGCTGCGGACCAAAGCTTGCACGATCACGTTGCTTCCGACTACGTGCCGCCCTGGCCTTCCCCCCCAAGCGACGCAAACCGCGAACCGAAGTTGCGCCTCGCCTGAAGAGGCCGGGGCCGGATCTTCGGGCCAGCCCTGATGCTGGCCGGGTCAGCCGCCGACCCGGGACAAACCTTCCGATGCGAGCTGATTGTTGGGGTCGATGACCTTGGCGCGCGAAAAGGCTTCCCGAGCCTTGGTCTGGTTGCCACTCTTCTCATAGGCAATGCCGAGATTGGCCCACGCTTCGGCGTTGTGCGTATCGACATTGAGGGCCGCGTTTAAATCCTCGATTGCCTGAGGATATTTGCCCTGCGCCAGCAGGCTTTGCGCGCGCGCCTGGTAGGGCGCGGCCGCGAAGGGGTCCCGGTCGATGGCGTTGTCGAAATCGGTGATGGCGAGCGCATGCTCGCCCTGGCGCTGACGGATCAGGCCGCGCGCATGGAACGCCTGAGCGCCGAGACCGCCCTCAGGATTGAGCCTGATGGCCTGGTCGAGATCGGCCATCGCCTCGCTGTAATTGCCTTGGGAACGCAGCAGGTTCGCCCGGCCGATATAGGCGGGCGCGTGGTTGGGATTGCTTTGCAGGGCGTGGTTGAAGTCGGCGAGCGCCAAGTCGTTGCGGTTGGTCTGCCGGTACGCCAGCGCGCGGTTGGTATAGGCCGCCGTATTCTTGGGATCGAGTTGGACCGCTTTGGTGAAATCGGCAATCGCGTCGGAAAAATCCCCGGTGCGGGCATAGGCGGCACCCCGCGTGTTGTAAGCCTCGGAGTCGTTTGGATTGCGCTTGATCACCTCGGACAGCGAGTCGAGGTTGACGCTCGTGTCCTTGTTGGCAGGAACGATCTCGGCCACACCGGTGCCGACCGAGCCGACCGAGCCGACCGTCTCGCAGCCGCCGAGCGCCAGCGCCAAGGCCAGCGCCAACCCGATGCTGCGAGGATGTGGCCGCCTTTGATCACCGGCTCGGCTCCGCCCGCGGCCAAGCCCCGGGAGTGTGCTCACGCTCATATTTTCAGCCCGTTTCAACCCGCCGGAATCCGTCCAGATCTGACACAGATCTGCTTTGCTCCGGACTGCCCGCACAATGAGGCACGACTAAGTCGAACAGCAATGAACATGCTGCAACCGGGGCTGCCCGTCGCTTCCAGCGCCCCGGCCTGGTCGTGCCGCGCAGTTCGCGCAGCGCGGGATCAGCGTACGCCCGGAAGGGGTCTCGGCTTCATGGGAAGCAACCCTTCGCGCTGCAGCTTCTTGCGCGCCAGCTTGCGCGCCCGACGGACGGCTTCGGCCTTTTCGCGGGCCCGCTTCTCGGACGGCTTCTCGTAATGGCCGCGCAGCTTCATCTCGCGGAAGATGCCTTCGCGCTGCATCTTCTTCTTAAGCGCCTTGAGGGCCTGGTCGACGTTGTTGTCGCGGACGAGAACTTGCAAGCAACTATCCCGTAGGTGCGGCGG
>JBBPYT010000295.1:0-10239 GCA_038199665.1 Hyphomicrobiales bacterium | reverse complement strand
GACGCCATCGAGGCGCATCGGATGGCGCTTTACGGCGATGCGCCGGCCACCATCGCCGACCTCGAAACCTTCTTCGATCGCACCATCGGCGGATCGATGCGGTGCCAGATCGGGGTGCTGCTCGGGCCATCGGTCCATGATGGCGACCTCGTCCGCCACGCCGCGGTGGCGCTCGGTATCGCCGATCTGCTGCGCCATCTTTCGCACTATGTGAACCGCGGTTTTGGGGTGATTCCCGACGAAATCCTGAGCCGGCACGGGGTAGGACAGGGGGAACTCGCGGGTTCGAGGGGAGGCGCCATGAGCCCGGCGATCCGGGCCGTCCTGGCCGACGTCCGTGCCCTGGCGCGCAGCCATCTCGCCGCGCTGCGGGCCGCCAGATCCCGCATCCCGGAGGCCGCGGCCCCGGCCTTCCTCATCGTCAGCTTGGTCGAGCCGCTGCTGCGCCTGTCCGAGCGACGCGGC
The DNA here is from genome assembly GCA_038199665.1 of Hyphomicrobiales bacterium. Classification (GTDB taxonomy): domain Bacteria; phylum Pseudomonadota; class Alphaproteobacteria; order Rhizobiales; family Beijerinckiaceae; genus Lichenihabitans. The sequence goes on along the minus strand of JBBPYT010000295.1, from coordinate 9,774 downwards.
ACGGACCCGTTCGCGGCGGAGCTCACCCTGCCGCAATGGCGTCGCCAATGGACTCTCTGGCGGGCAGCGAGACGCGGCGGGGTGGGATAGGAACCCGAAGAGATCCGGCCATCCTATTCCAGGGAGTCCGATATGACGTCGGCCGAATGGTGCTCCTAGCCGCCTAGGCTCGACATCCTTTGCTCGAGCCAAAGCCGCTCGGCGGGCGGCGGATCGAGGGCCAGGACGGCGGCGTAGGCGGCGCGCGCATCGTCGAGGCGACCGCTCCGGCGCAGCAGGTCGGCGCGGACGGCATGGTAGGGCGGAAAGCCCGCAAGTGCATCTGCGTCCAGCCCCTCTATCTCGCCCAGCGCGACCTCCGCGCCCGCCATCTCGGCCACCGCGACGGCCCGGTTCAGGCGCGTCACCGGATCGTCGCGCAAGGTGAGCAGGGCATCGTAAAGCTTGAGCACCACGGGCCAGGGCGCGGGCTCGGCCAGACTCCGCCGCGCACACCACGCGCTGTGAATGGCAGCTTGCAAGCTGCGCGGGCCGGCCGGGTCGAGGGCCGCGGCGCGCTTGAGATAGGCTTCCGCCTCGTCGATGAGCGGACGCCGCCACAGCGCCGGATCCTGCTCGGATAAGGGGACCATCGCCCCGTACTCGTCCAGTCGCGCCGGCCGCCGCGCCTCGGCGTAGCGAACCAGCGCCGCCAGCGCGAGCGCCTCCGGCTCCTGCGGCAACAGTTCCGCCAATACCCGCGTCAATCCCAGCATCTCGGAGGCGTAGGCCGCGTGAGGACCGGCGCCGGCGGCGTCCTCGTGCGCCTTGGCGTAGGCAACTTCAACGGTGGACAGCACCGAATCCAGCCGCTCGGGCCAGGCGTCTGGGCGGGGGATCTCGAACGGGACACCCGCGTCGGCGATCTTGCGCTTGGCGCGCACCAGCCGCTGGGCGAGCGTCGGCTCGGAAACCAGGAAGGCGCGGGCGATCTCGGCGGTCGAGAGACCGCAGACCAGGCGAAGCGTGAGTGCGGCGCGGGCGTCCGCTGCCACGGCCGGATGGCAGCAGACAAAGATCAGCCGCAGCCTCTCGTCGGGGATCAGCTTTGCGTCGTCGACCATGGCGTCCTCCGCGGTCGCCTCGGGGAGCGGCGGGTCCGGGGCCAGGCGCTGGCGGGTGCGCCGGCGGCGTAAGCCATCGAGCGCGGAGCGGTCGGCGACGCGATAGAGCCAAGCCGCAGGGTCTCTCGGCGTACCTTCTTGCGGCCAGCGATCGGACGCCCGCGCGCAAGCCTCTGCGAAGGCCTCCTCGGCGATGTCGAGATCGCGGTAGCGGGCGGCGAGCGCGGCGATGATGCGCGAACCCGCCTCCCGGAACGCGCGGTCCAGCGCGAGCGTGCTCACCCCGGCCCGAGCAGCGGCCGGATCTCGATGGCGCCGTCCTGAAGCACCGGGACTTTCTTGGCTGTGGCGATGGCGGCATCGAGGTCGGGCGCTTCGATGAGGTAGAAGCCGCCGAGTTGCTCCTTCGTTTCGGCGAAGGGGCCGTCGTGGACCGTCTTCGCACCGTTGCGGGTGCGTATGGTGGTCGCCGCGGCCGTGCCCTTCAACCCTGAGCCGCCGAGTCTCGACGCCCCCAACTCGCGGCTGAACGCCATGTGCTTGGCCACGATCTGCTGCATTGCGGGGCCGTTCTTGTCGGGGCCGTAGATCCCCTCATCCTCGTAGATCAACAAAGCGTATTGCATCGGATCGAGCTCCTCGGGGCGGTGAGGGCCGCGGTATTGCGACCCTTCGGTCCTAAAGACGCGCCAGCTTGTCCGGAATCGACAGACACGTCAGCCGCCCGGCAGATTTTTCGCTGCCGATCTTCCCCTTAGGTCTCGACGCCACGAACGCGAGCGCCTCCCACGCCCGTGAAGGCCAGTCCTCCTTCGTGTTGACTCGACTTTGCCGCTGCCGAAATTTTGAGTCTCGGCCTTGCTGCATTGGGCAGCTTCTCAGGTCGCCTCCGCCCTCTCACTCCCCGCGTGCCACGGGCAAGTCTCCGCGCCCGCCCCATTCGGACCAGGAGCCGTCGTAGAGCGCCACGTCGTGCTTGCCGAGATTGGCCAGCGCGAAGCTCAGCACGGCGGCGGTGACGCCCGAGCCGCAGGTGGTGATCACCGGCTTTGCGAGATCGACTCCGGCTGCGGTGAAGATGCGGCGGAGATGGGCGAGAGGCGCGAGATGCGTGCCCTCGACCACCCGGTCGAACGGCACGCTGAGGCTCCCCGGCATATGGCCCGAGTGAAGCCCGGCGCGCGGCTCGGGCGCTTCGCCGCGGAATCGCGCCGCCGAGCGCGCATCCACGACTTGCGCGGAGCCGGTCGTAAGGGCGTGTTGCACGGCCGGCAAGTCGGCCACGGCTCCCGCAACGGGCCGGGCCGTGAATCGCACGGGCTTCGAATCCGCCGCGCCGCTTTGCAGCGGCCGTCCTTCGCTGACCCACTGCGGCAAGCCGCCGTCGAGCACGGCGACGCGGTCCTGGCCGAAAGCTCGGAGGGTCCACCACACCCGCGGCGCGGAATAGAGCCCCTGGGTGTCGTAGACCACCATGCGCATGCCGTCGCCGACGCCGAGCGAGCCCATCGTCTCGCCGAAGACGTGCGGGGAGGGCAGCATGTGTGGCAGGTCGCTCGAGGGGTCCGAGATCGCATCGATATCGAAGAACACGGCGCCCGGAATGTGTCCGGCGCGGTATTCGACTCGCGCGTCGCGGTTCTGCGTGGGCAGGTACCAGGACGCATCGATGATCGCGAGGTCGGGCGCGCCGATCTGCCCGGCCAGCCAGGCGGTGGTGATAAAGGTCGTGCCGGGCCAGTCGGATCTGCTCATCGGGCGACCTCCATCGGCACAGCTGGGCCAGGTTGCGGCGAGGTTCACCATGCCCGATGCCGCCCGTCAACGCCCACTGGCGCCTTGCCGCTGTCGGTCGCCGGTCTTTCCAACCGCGCCAGGGTTGCCTAAAAGGTCGCACCCGCAACCGCTCCTTACCGAGGCCAGCATGACCGCCATCGTCGACATCATCGGACGCGAGATCCTGGACAGTCGCGGCAACCCGACGATCGAGGTGGATGTCGTGCTCGAAAGCGGCGTGAGGGGCCGCGCCGCGGTGCCGTCCGGCGCCTCGACCGGTGCCCACGAGGCTGTCGAACTGCGGGACGGCGACAAGAGCCGCTTCGGCGGCAAGGGCGTCTCCAAGGCCATCGCCAGCCTGCAATCCATCTTGGGCGCGGTCCGCTCGATCCCGGTCGAGGATCAGGTGGCGCTCGACGCAGCCATGATCGCTCTCGACGGGACGCCGAACAAGGCAAAGCTCGGCGCCAATGCGATTCTCGGCGTGTCGCTCGCCGTCGCCAAGGCGGCCGCGGAGGAAGTTGGTTTGCCGCTCTATCGCTATGTCGGCGGCGTTTCGGCGCATCTGCTGCCCGTGCCGATGATGAACATCCTGAACGGCGGCGCGCATGCCGATAATCCGATCGATTTCCAGGAGTTCATGGTGATGCCGGTCGGCGCGCCCTCCTTGAAGGAAGCCGTGCGCTGGGGTTCCGAGATCTTTCAGACCCTGAAAGCGGCGCTGAAGAAGGCCGGGCAGAACACGAATGTCGGCGACGAGGGCGGTTTCGCCCCCAACCTGCCCTCGGCCGAGGCGGCGCTCGACTTTTGCATGGACGCCATCCGCCAGGCGGGCTTCAAGCCCGGCTCCGAGATCGTGCTGGCGCTCGATTGCGCCGCGACGGAGTTCTTCAAGAACGGCGCCTACCGTTACGAGGGCGAGGATAAGGTCCGCTCCAGTGAAGAGCAGGCGCGCTACCTCGCCAGGCTTGCCGCGGATTACCCGATCGCGTCCATCGAGGACGGCATGGCGGAAGACGATTGGGCCGGCTGGAAGATTCTGACGGATTCCATCAGCGACAAGTGCCAGCTCGTCGGTGACGACCTTTTCGTCACGAACACCGAGCGGTTGTCCGAAGGTCTGGCCCGTGGGGTTGCCAATTCCATTCTGGTCAAAGTCAACCAGATCGGCACATTGACCGAGACGCTCGCCGCTGTGACCATGGCTCAAGGCGCGGGCTACACCGCGATCATGTCCCACCGCTCGGGCGAGACGGAAGACTCGACCATCGCGGATCTCGCGGTGGCGACGAACTGCGGGCAGATCAAGACCGGTTCGCTGGCGCGATCCGACCGCTTGGCGAAGTACAATCAGCTCATCCGCATTGAGGAAATGCTCGGCAAGCAGGCCCGTTACGCCGGCCGCGGCGCCCTGAAGGCGCTGGCGAGAGGTTGACGCCGCAGCAGGCCGAAACCGCCGCCGCCTGGCCCGAAGGGCGGCCTCTTAAGGAGCTGTCAACCTCGTTCCGGCAGTGTCCGACCATGGTCGTCCGGACGCGGCTTCGCGCAATCCTCTTTCCGATTGTTCTTTACGCGCTGTCGGGCGGCACGTCGGCTTACTTCATCCAGACCGCGCTGAATGGCGAGCGGGGATTGAAGACCAAGGACGACTACAAGCGACAGATCTTCGCCTTGCGCCAGGACCTCGACCGCCTGAAGACGGAGCGGGAACACTGGCAGCATCGGGTCACATTGATGCGCTCGGACGCACTTGATCGGGACCTCGCCGAAGAGCAGGCCCGCTTCAAACTCGACTACGTAGACCCGCGCGACCTTGTCGTTTTCATCGACGGCGGCCGCAAGCCCTGATCTTCCACTACAGTATTGCTGCAGTGCACTCTGGACTTGCACCCGATTTATTGTGCGATGCGGCATGAGCGCACTGCAGATAACCCATGCAAAACAGTGTGTTGCTTGGCCTCATTCGGGCGCTGCGCCCTCTCGATTTCCGCTTCCGGCTCCGCTAACTTACATAGGTCAGGACCAGCGCTCCCGAGGCGTCCGGTCATCCCTCAAGGAGCGCTCATGGCCCTTGCCGTTCAATTTCCCCGCGCCGGAGCCGACGTCGGAAAGGGCGCCGCTGCCGGATCGAACGTCGCAACCTTCACCCGGGAGGAGGAACTTTCGGCCTACAAGGACATGCTTTTGATCCGCCGTTTCGAGGAGAAGGCGGGTCAGATGTACGGCATGGGTCTGATCGGAGGCTTCTGTCACCTGTATATCGGGCAGGAAGCCGTTGTGGTCGGCATGAAGATGGCCACGAACCCCGAGGACAAGGTCATCACCGGATACCGGGATCACGGCCACATGCTGGCTTGCGGCATGGACCCCAAGGGGGTCATGGCCGAGCTGACCGGACGCAGGGGCGGCTATTCCAAGGGGAAGGGCGGCTCCATGCACATGTTCTCGAAGGAAAGGCATTTTTACGGCGGCCACGGGATCGTCGCCGCACAGGTGGCGCTCGGCACGGGCCTCGCCTTTGCCAACCAGTACCGCGACGACGGTTCGGTGGCGCTGGTTTACTTCGGCGACGGCGCCGCCAACCAGGGGCAGGTCTACGAAAGTTTCAACATGGCGGAGCTTTGGAAGTTGCCCGTCGTCTACATTATCGAAAACAATCGTTACGCCATGGGGACTTCGGTCAAGCGGTCGTCGGCCCAAACGGACTTCTCGAAGCGCGGAGCATCGTTCAACATTCGGGGCGAACAAGTGGACGGCATGGATGTGCATGCGGTGCGGGCGGCGGGCCAGCGCGCGGCCGAACTTTGCCGGTCGGGCAACGGCCCGATCATCCTGGAGATGCAGACGTATCGCTACCGTGGCCACTCCATGTCCGACCCGGCGAAATACCGGTCGCGCGAAGAGGTGCAGAAGATGCGCGACGAGCAAGACCCCATCGAGCAGGTCCGCGGGCGCCTGATCAGGGAACACGGGACGTCGGAGGACGTCCTGAAGGAGATCGATGGGCGCATCCGCGCCGTGGTGGCGGAAGCCGCGGACTTCGCCCAGCACGACCCGGAGCCCGACCCTGCGGAGCTTTGGACGGACATTACGCTCTGAAGCGCGGGCTGGTTAGGGACGAACGATGGCGAACAACGTATTGATGCCCGCGCTGTCTCCGACGATGGAGCAGGGCAAGCTCTCCAAGTGGGTCAAGAAGGTCGGCGACGAGGTCAAGGCCGGGGACATCCTGGCCGAGATCGAAACCGACAAGGCCACCATGGAGGTCGAGGCGGTCGACGAGGGCCGCCTCACCGCGATCCTGGTCGAAGAAGGCACCGAGAACGTCGCGGTCAACACGCCCATCGGAGTGATCGGGGCCGAGGGCGAGGAGGCCCCGGCCGCGGCCGCAACCACGGCCAGGCAGGACGATCCCATGGCCAAGCCCTCAACGCCGCAGACCGGCGATGCCGAGGCAATACCCCCCGGCACCAAACCGGGGGAAGGTGATGCAAAGTCGAAGCCAGCGGTGCCGGGGACCAACGGCAAGGGACACCCGACGGCCAGCGGGGCGGATCATGGGCTCCGCGGTGGCGCGCCGACCGGTGCCGAGCCGGAAATCCCGGCCGGGACCAAAATGGTCAGCATGACCATGCGCGAGGCCCTGCGCGACGCGATGGCGGAAGAGATGCGCCGCGATCCGAACGTCTTCGTCATGGGCGAGGAGGTGGCCGAATATCAAGGCGCCTATAAGGTGACGCAGGGGCTGCTGCAGGAGTTTGGGGCCAAGCGCGTCATCGACACGCCGATCACTGAATACGGGTTCACCGGCGTCGGCGTCGGCGCCGCCATGGCGGGGTTGCGGCCGATCATAGAATTCATGACCTTCAACTTTGCCATGCAGGCGATCGACCATATCATCAACTCGGCTGCCAAGACGCTCTACATGTCGGGTGGCCAGATGGGATCGCCCATCGTCTTCCGCGGACCGAACGGCGCCGCCGCCAGGGTCGGTGCGCAGCACAGCCAGGACTACACGGCGTGGTATTCCAACGTACCCGGACTCAAGGTCGTGGCGCCTTATACGGCGGCCGATGCAAAGGGTCTGTTGAAAAGCGCGATCCGGGACCCGAACCCGATCGTGTTTCTCGAGAACGAAATCCTCTACGGTGTGTCCTCCGATGTGCCTGAACTCGAGGATTTCACGGTCCCGATCGGTGTGGCGCGCATCGCACGCGGAGGCAAGGACGTCACTATCGTGGCCTGGTCCATGGGCATGACCTATGCCCTCAAGGCAGCTGACGAGCTGGCGAAGCAAGGAATAGAGGCGGAGGTCATCGATCTGCGCACGATCCGCCCGATGGACACGGAAACCATCATCGCCTCCGTCAAGAAGACGGGTCGCTGCGTAACGGTTGAGGAAGGGTGGGCGCAATCGGGCGTGGGCGCCGAAATCATGGCGCGGATCATGGAGCAGGCCTTCGATTGGCTCGATGCGCCGGTGGTCCGTGTGACGGGGCGGGACGTACCCATGCCCTATGCGGCCAACCTGGAAAAGCTCGCTCTGCCCAGTATCGGCGAGGTGGTCGAGGCCGCCAAGGGCGTTTGTTACCGATAGAACCTTTCGAGCCGGCTTTCCTCCGAACGTGGCCGCAATCCATTCGAGGCTTTCATGCCCACCAACATCCTCATGCCGGCCCTTTCTCCGACCATGGAGAAAGGCAATCTTGCCAAGTGGCTGAAGAAGGAAGGCGATTCGATCAAAGCCGGAGACATCATCGCCGAAATCGAGACCGACAAGGCCACCATGGAGGTCGAGGCGGTCGACGAGGGGACGCTGGCCAAGATCGTCGTTCCTGAAGGGACGTCCGACGTTCCGGTGAACGACGTCATCGGGCTGATCGCGGCCGAGGGGGAAGACGCCAAGTTGGTGGCCGGTGCCGCGCCTGTCGCAGAAGCCAAGCCGCCGGCAAAGAGCGGCGGCGGAGCCGCCAACGAGGCGAAAGAGTCCGAAGCGGTTTCGGCGCCCGCGGGGCTGCCGCAGGACCGTGCCCGAACCGCCGACGCGCCGGCGCCCGCCCCAGTGGCGAATGTAGCGCACAACGGCGAACGCATCGTTGCTTCGCCTCTAGCCAAACGCATCGCCAAAGAGGCCGGCCTGGACCTTAGCGGCGTGGCCGGCTCCGGACCGCACGGCCGCGTCGTCGAACGCGACGTGCGATCCGCCATGGCCACGGCCGGAAGGCCGGCGGAGGCCAAGGCTCCGGCCCAGCCGACGCCCGCTGCCGCGTCTCCCGCAGCGCCTCAGCCCGCGGCGAAACCCGCCGGCGCCTCCGACGAGGCCACGAAGAAGCTGTTCGCCGCCGGCTCGTTCACCGAAGCGCCGCATGACGGCATGCGCAAGACGATCGCCCGCCGATTGGTGGAAGCCAAGTCGACCATTCCGCACTTCTACCTGACGGTGGATTGCGAACTCGATGCGCTGCTGAAGCTGCGGGAGACGGTCAATGCCGCGGCGCCGAAGGACAGGGACGGCAAACCCGCCTTCAAGGTTTCGGTCAACGATTTCATCGTCAAGGCACTGGGGCTGGCGCTGCAGCGCGTGCCCGATGCCAACGTCACCTGGACCGAAGCCGCGATGCTGAAGCATACCCGTTCCGATATCGGGGTCGCGGTCTCGATACCGGGCGGCCTCGTCACGCCGGTGGTCCGCTCGGCCGACACCAAGACTCTGTCGGCGATCTCGAACGAGATGAAGGACCTCGGCGCGCGTGCCCGCGTCCGGAAGCTCAAGCCGGAGGAATATCAGGGCGGCACCTCGGCGGTGTCGAACCTCGGCATGTTCGGGATCAAGGATTTCCAGGCGGTGATCAACCCGCCTCATGCGACGATCCTGGCGGCCGGCGCCGGCGAGAAGCGGGTGGTCGTGAAGGACGGCGCACCGGCGGTCGCGACGCTCATGTCGGTGACGCTGTCCTGCGATCACCGGGCGATCGATGGCGCACTCGGGGCGGAGTTGATCTCGGCCTTCAAGTCGCTGATCGAACACCCGATGGCGATGCTGGTGTGATCTCGAACCGCTTTACGACGTGTCTGGCCGCGTTCGGGCAAGCGCGGCGAGCGCGCGGTATCCAGGCCCGGTCGCGGTCGATTTGGATCCGGGCTCGAGCCCGCAGGCCTCGCCAGAATGACAGCTGGCTTTGGGTAAACGCCGGAGACTGGCGGGTTGGACACTAGGCGCGGCGTCCGGGCTCATAACTGGCGAGGCAGGGTGGGATCGTAAAATCAATGGCTGACAGCTACGACATCATCGTCATCGGGGCGGGTCCGGGCGGCTACGTCACCGCGATCCGCGCGGCGCAGCTCGGCTTTAAGACCGCGGTGGTCGATCGCGAGCACCTGGGCGGGATCTGCCTCAATTGGGGCTGCATCCCGACCAAGGCGCTGCTGCGCACGGCCGAGGTCTACCATTACTTGCGCCACCCCGACGCCTATGGGCTCGTGGCCAAGGAGGCGAGCTTCGACCTGCCGAAGGTCGTCGCGCGCTCGCGCAACGTATCGTCGCAATTGTCGAGCGGCGTTGGCTTCCTGCTCAAGAAGAACAAGGTCGACGTGATCTGGGGCGAGGCAGCCGTGACGAAATCCGGCGAAATCGCCGTGCAGACCGCCACGAAAGCCGCGCTCGGCGCTCCGCCCGTGGCCCCGCCCAAGGGAGCCAAAGGGCCGGGCACCTACGCTGCCAAGCACATCATCCTCGCGACCGGTGCCCGGCCGCGCACGCTGCCCGGCATGGACGCCGACGGAAGGCTGATCTGGACCTATTACGAAGCAATGGTGCCGAAGAGCTTCCCCAAAAGCCTGCTGGTGATGGGCTCGGGCGCGATCGGCATCGAATTTGCCTACTTCTAGCAAATTC
>JBBPYT010000294.1:0-6502 GCA_038199665.1 Hyphomicrobiales bacterium | reverse complement strand
GGTGCCATCGAAGGCGGCGTCGACCGACGTCAAGCCCAGCACGTCGGTCAGGAACGACACGAGCTCATATGTCTTGTCGGCCAGGGCCCGGGCCTCTTTGGTCATGTTCGGATCGTCTTCGAACAGCTCGGGGTAATGCCGCTTGATCATGCCGGCGCAGGAGCCGGAGGGCGCGACCACGTAGTCGTAGGGCCGAAACGCGGTGAACACCTGGGTCGCGATGGCGCGCGTCGTCCCGCGGTCACCGGAATTGTAGGCGGGTTGGCCGCAGCAGGTCTGGCTCGGGACGTCGACCGTGCAGCCCGCGTCTTGCAGGAGCTTGACCGCGGCGAAACCCACCGACGGTCTGAACAGATCGACCAGGCAGGTGACGAACAGTCCCACCCGCGGCCCGATGCGCTGCGATTCCACCATGCTGAACGGTCGACTTTCCTGAATACGCCCCGGCGTAGGCCGGCTCATGTAAGTTCGCAAGGGTGCGAGCGTCAATCGGCAGAACCTCGATCGTATGATCGCCAAGGTCGGCGGCGAAGTCGTTCCGCACGCCAAGACCCCCCCTGCCCGGTCCCGACACCTCGGGCAGCAACCATTCCTCGAGAGGACGAGTTTCCAGGCTGTAGGTTTCCGGCCCGGAAGGACCGGACATCCCCAATTTTTGGAGACCGATGATGGAAAGACGCGTCGTCCTCGTGGGCTTGGCCGCCTTGGCCACCGGCCCCGCGCTGGCTCAATCGAACCCGCCACCGCCGACCGATGCCCCTGCCGCGACCGTACCCACCCCCTCCGCTCCAGCTCCGGAACTCGCGCCCACTCCCGCCATGAAGGTGGCGCCGCCGAGCGGCGGAGATGTTTCGGCAGCCGTGACGGAGCACATGAAGCGCACCATCGCCGCGGGATCGCTGTCGCTTGCTGCGAGCCGGCTCGCCCTGACCAAGGTCAAGAACGCGACGCTGAAGCAGTTCGCCGAGTTCGAAACGGCCGAGCAGGACACGATCGCCGACATTTTCAAGGGCAAGATGATGCCCGATGCCAGACCGATGGGCGTGGGCGAGGTCAAGGCGCCGACCGATGCCGCGGTGACGGGCAATCTTGACCAGAAGGGCAAGGACCTGCTCGAGAAGCTGCGGGCCATGAAGGCGGGTCCCGAGTTCGATCGCGACTACGTCAAGGCGCAGGTGCAGGGTCATCGCGAGCTGCTGGCGATCCAGGACACCTACCTGAAGGTCGCCGATGATCGAGACGAAACCAACGTGGCCAAGCTTGCCAAAGGCATGATCAAGGAGCACCTGACGCTGCTGGCCGACATTGAAAAGAAGATCGGCTGACCGGAGTTGCATTCCTGGGTCCAGAGGCGAGGCGCGCTGGACCGCCCGCGGTCTGCTCCCGTTCAGCGCCGGAGCAGGAACACGGCTTGCTGGCCGAGCATGTTCCAGACCCAGGGAGTGCGCTCGCGCATCGGACGGCCTCTACGGTCCAGCACCACACCTCTTTCGATGGTGGCGCCGATCTCCTTCGCCGTGTCCATGAAGTCGCGGATCGAGCAGAAATGGATGTTCGGCGTTTCGTACCAGGAGCAGGGCAGGTGCTTGGTGACCGGCATGCGGCCGCGCGACGCCAATTCCCACCGGATCTGCCAATGCGCGAAATTGGGAAAAGACACGATGGCACGGCGGCCGATCCGCAGCATGTTTTCGAGCACGTCCTTGGGACGGCGGACCGCCTGAAGCGTCTGGGACAAGATCACGTAATCGAAGGCGTCGTCAGGGTAGGCGTCGAGATCGGTGTCGGCATCCCCCTGGATCACCGAAAGGCCTTTGGCGACGCAATCGTTGACGCCTTTCTGCGACAGTTCGAGCCCGCGCCCGTCGACGCCGCGCGTATCGGCGAGAAGATGCAGCAGGTCTCCATCGCCGCAGCCGAGGTCGAGAACCCGGCTGTCGGCCTCCACCATGTCGGCGACCAGCAGGAGATCGACGCGCGCCGCCGATCGGATGCCACCGTCAGCTTTCGTCGAAACGCTCATGAGCGGGCAGGGCTCGCGACGTCGAGCCCGCGGGTGCGCGCCGCGGCTTCAATGAAGCCACGCGTCGTTGCCAGCATGTCGGGCACATCGAGCAGGAAGGCGTCGTGTCCTTTGTCGGTTTCGATCTCGACGAAGGACACCGAGGCACCTCCGGCATTCAGCGCATGGACGACGGCCCTCGACTCAGAGGTGGGAAAGAGCCAGTCCGAGGTGAAGGACACGACGCAAAACCTTGTCCGCGTCTTCTTGAACGCGCCGGCAAGCTGTCCGCCGAAATCGGCGGCCAGATCGAAATAGTCCATGGCTCGCGTCATGTAGAGGTAGGAGTTGGCGTCGAAGCGCTCGACGAAACTGCGCCCCTGGTAGCGCAGATAGCTTTCGATCTGGAAATCGGCGTCGAACGAGAAAGTCGGGGCGGCGCGGTCCTGCAGCTTGCGGCCGAACTTGGCGTGCAGCGCCTGGTCGGACATGTAGGTAATGTGCGCCGCCATCCTGGCGACCGACAGGCCCTTTTCCGGCCGCGTGCCTTCGTCGAGGTAGCGCCCGCCGCACCAGTCCGGATCGGCCATGACGGCTTGTCGCCCCACTTCGTGAAAGGCGATGTTCTGGGAAGAATGCCGTGCTCCGGCGGCGATCGGCATGGCGGAGAAGACCCGCTCCGGGTAGAGCGATGCCCATTGCAGCACCTGCATGCCGCCCATGGAACCGCCGGCCACACAGAACAGCGTCTCGATGCCGAGATGATCGATCAGCATGGCCTGGGCCCGCACCATATCGCGGATGGTAATCACGGGAAGATCCAGCCCATAGGATTTGCCGGTCGCCGGATTGAGCGAGGTCGGGCCCGTCGTGCCGAGGCAGCCGCCGACGACGTTGGAGCAGATGACGAACAGGCGATCCGTGTCGATGGGCTTGCCGGGTCCGACCAGGGTGCTCCACCATCCGGGCTTGCCGGTCACCGGATGGGTATTCGCCACGTGCTGATCGCCGGTCAGCGCATGGCAGACCAGAACGGCGTTCGAGCGGGTCGCGTTCAGCGCGCCATAGGTCTGATAGGCGATCGTCAAGGGCGCGAGCGTGCCGCCCGCATCGAGCGCGAGCGGACGGTCGGTCGGGAACGTGACGACGGAACTGGTGGGCTGGTCGGCTTCCCGACTTCGAGCCCGGAGTGGGGCGAGCAGTGCCACGACAGGTCCCCCGAGGCGCGTTCGCTCTTTCGAACGCATTGTTCGCTGTTTAGGATTTTGGGAGGGGCTAAGTCAAGGATTTGCGCGGGTGTCCGGACCCGCCACCGGCGGCGTGCCTCGCCCGACGGGGCAGCCGGAACCAAGCGCCACCCGGACTTTTGAAACAGGCGCTCCGAATCAAAATGAAACGTTCCGACCGGTATCAACCACCCCGCAGCCAGTTTCGGGCTGAATTCCCTTGCCATCGGAACATTTGTTCCGTGAACCTTCTTGGCATTACCGACCCCTCGGTTGGGACAGGACCATGACGCAGAACCACGCCGATGCAACCTCAACCGGCGCGCCCCGCTCCTTCGGTGCGCTCCGCGACCTGCTCCTCGAAAGGCGCGCCACGCTTCCCAAGCGCTTGTCGCAGGTGGCGGGGTTCGCGCTCGAGAATCCGGAGGATATGGCGTTCGGGACGGTTGCGGCCGTGGCCGAACTTGCCAAGGTGCAGCCCTCGACCCTGGTGCGATTCGCCCAGGCCCTCGGCTACGAGGGCTTTTCCGACCTCCAGACGGTGTTCCATTCGCTGCTGCGGAACCGCTGGCCCGACTACGAAGAGCGCCTGAAATCGCTCTCCCCCGACGGCGACGGCAGCGCCGAAGCCCTGCTGGCGGGCTTTTGCGAAAGCGCGACGGTGTCGCTGCTCAGAGTGCGCGAGCGCATCAGCGCCGACGCGCTCGAACGCGGCATCGACCTTCTTTCGCGTGCCGAAACCATCTACCTGCTCGGCCAGCGGCGCGCCTTCCCGGTCACGGCCTATCTGGCCTACGCGTTCGCCAAGCTGAAGATCCGCAGCGTGCTGGTCGACAACATCGCCTCGCTCGGACCCGAGCAGGTGGCCTTCGTCAAGGAGACCGACGCGCTTCTGGCCGTGAGCTTCACCCCATACACGCCGGGCACCGTCGAGATCACTGCCAAGCTGGCGCAAAAAATTCCCGTCGTGGCCATCACCGATTCGGCTTTTTCGCCGCTGACCCAAAGCGCCAAGGTCTGGTTCGAGGTGGCGGAAGCCGATTTCGGCGCCTTCCGGGCCGTGTCGGGCACCTTTGCCCTGGCCATGACGCTGGCGGTCGCCATCGGCCAGCGTCGCTCCGCCGGAGCCTGAGCCCCCATGTTCGGAGTCGTCATACCCGCTGGGCGATCCCGATGCGGGCGGCTTCGGTCGCCGCATCGGCCAGCATCTGGGCCCTGAGGCCATCTTGGCCGGTGGGCGAAGGCGTGCTGCCGCCTTCGACGCTGTCGAGAAAATGGTCGAGCTCGCGCCGATAGGCCGGGGAATAGCGTTCGAGGAAGAAGTTGAGCACGGGGGCCCTTCGGAACCCCTCGCCGGTTGCGGTTTCCACCACATTCTCATGGATGTTGTGGGCGCGGATCATGCCTTTCGAGCCATGCACTTCGACCCGCTGGTCGTAGCCGTAGGTGGCGCGCCGCGAGTTCGAGATCTGGCAGATTTTTCCGGATGCGGTCTTGAGAAGGACCGCGGCCGTGTCGACGTCGCCGGCGTCCCCGATCGCCGGGTCGACCAGGGACGAGCCGACCGCGTGGACTTCGACAGGCTCTTCGCCGAGCAGGAAGCGCGCCATGTCGAGATCGTGGATCATCATGTCGCGGAACAACCCGCCCGAGCGCGCAATATAGCTGATGGGTGGCGGCCCCGGGTCGCGCGACAGGATGGTCACGAGTTCCACGGCGCCGATCTCGCCTTCCGCCACGCGCTGCTGCAGCGCGCCGAAATGCGGGTCGAAGCGGCGGTTGAAGCCGATCATCAGCGGCGTCCCGGCACTTTCGACGACCTTCAGGCAAGCGCGGATCCGCTCCGACGAGAGGTCGACGGGCTTTTCGCAGAACACGGCCTTGCCGGCCCGGGCAGCGGCCTCGATCAGGTCGGCGTGGGTGTCGGTCGACGAGCAGATCACTACCGCGTCGATCGAGCGGTCATCGATGATATCTTGGACCGAGCGGACGGGCGCACCAAGCTCTTGGGCCAGCGCTTCGGCGGGTGCCGGCACGGCG
The DNA here is from genome assembly GCA_038199665.1 of Hyphomicrobiales bacterium. GTDB lineage: Bacteria > Pseudomonadota > Alphaproteobacteria > Rhizobiales > Beijerinckiaceae > Lichenihabitans. Next base: position 1,234 of record JBBPYT010000294.1, on the reverse strand, counting down.
TCCGCGATGGCGGCGAGCTTGGCCCGTGCATTGCTGGCGACGTTGCGGCCGTGAAGAGTCCCGATTCGACCCGCGCCCAGAAGTCCGATGGAAAGCATGTTCTATTTCCTCCCTTAGAACCAGACCCGCGCCGCGAAGAAATAGAACATGCGTTTCAGCCAAGCAAGCGCGCCCGCTACTCGGGCTCGGGCATCGCCCGATCCGCATGGCCGAGGTCGCGCCCGGGATCGAGGCGGTCGCGCACGCGCTGTTTCAGCGATTTGGCGTCGGGAAAGCCGCCGTCGCGCTTGCGCTCCCAGATGAGTTCGGTGTCGTACTCGATGCGGAACGTGCCGCCGGTCGCCGGCACGAGCGCCACTTCGCCGAGCTCGGCGCCGAAGGTCGACAGGAGTTCCTGCGCCATCCAACCGGCCCGCAACAGCCAGTGACATTGCGTGCAATAGGTGATGACGATGCGCGGCTTGCGATCCATGGCATTCGCTCCGCTCTAACGGCCCGAAACGGCAAGGCGGCGGCGCGAGTAGGCGTCGATCGTCACGGCGAGGAGCAGGATGGCGCCTTCCACCATGTATTTGACGTCCGCCGGCTGGCCGACGAGGTCGAGCCCGTTGGAAACGCTGCCGATCACCAACGCGCCGAGCAATGCCGCCCAGACGTTGCCGCGCCCGCCGAACAGGCTCGTGCCGCCGATGACCGCCGATGCGATGGCTTCCAGCAGCAACGTTCCGCCTCCGGTCTGCGTGCTCGAAGCCTGGAGGCGAGCCGTCGAGAGCAGCCCGCCGACCGCCGCGAGGGTCCCGGCCAGCGCGAACACGCAGATCCGGATGCGCGCAACGCCGATCCCGGCGCGGCGGGTCGCCTCGGCGTTGCCGCCGGCCGCATAGATGTGGCGGCCGAATTTCGTTCGTCGGGTCAGCCAGTCGAAGAAGATGACGAGCCCCAGGAGCACGACCGCGACGGTCGGAACCCCGTAAGCGCGATCGAGCACGACAACGCTGCAGACGAGGACGGCGGCGATCGTCAAGGACTGGGCCAGGATGGAGGTCGGCGAACGCGTCGACATCCCGGCGCGGCGGCGCCGCGCATCTTCGAGAAGGTGACGCCCGGTAAATCCGAGCGTGACGGCGATCCCCCCCCCCCACCCCCACAACACCGGCAGAAACGTCGAAGCCAAGGCCGTGATGTGCGGCGCGAACACCGTCAGCGTCCCGGCATCGCCGAGAACATGAAGCTG
>JBBPYT010000293.1:0-2144 GCA_038199665.1 Hyphomicrobiales bacterium | reverse complement strand
GAGAGCATGTAGGCAACCTCCCGGGCGACTCGCTCCGCGTGCTCGGGACTGTCATCGGAGCCGCGTGAAGCGGATTCGTGGTGGAACAGTTCCGCGTAGGGCGTCCAGATGTTGCGATAGCCGTTCTTCCCGATCCTGAGGCAGAGATCGACATCGTTGAACGCCACCGGCAGATTCACCTCGTCGAGGCCGCCGACCTTCTCGAAAATCGATTTTCGAACCAGCAAACAGGCCGCGGTCACGGCGGAGACCTGCGAGGGCACGACGGAACGTCCCCCGAATCCGGGTTCGTTTCGATCCGCAAGTTGGAAGTAATGTCCTGCCACGCCGCCTGCGCCCAGGATCACGCCGGCATGTTGAACGCGGCCATCCGGATAGAGGAGCTTGGCTCCGACCGCGCCTACATCATCGAGGACGGCGAACGACATCATCTCGGTCAGCCAGTGAGGCTCGATGATCTCGATATCGTTGTTCAGCAGCAGGAGATATTCACCTTTGGCCTGCCGGGCCGCAAAGTTGTTGATCGCCGAATAATTGAACGGCGCCCGATAGGGCAGGACACGGACGCGCGGATCCGCCTTGAAGCCGCCAAGCAACTCGAGCGCTGTCTTGTCGACGGTTTCATTGTCGACGATCAGGATCTCCATCGAGGCGTAGTCGGTCCGGCGCAGAAGGCCGTCGATGCAGCGGCCGATCAATTCAGGCTTGTCGCGGGTCGGCACGATGATCGAAACGAGCGGTGCCGGTTGCGGCACCTGGCGCTTGACGCGATGCCACATTGCGATGGTGGGATGAGCCATGACGGCGCCGGCCTGTCGGGTTTCGGTCAGATATTCGGTGATCGATCGCCGCGCGGATTGGAGGCATTTTTCAAGGAATGCTTCGGAAAAGCCCGGCTCCTCGGCATTGCGCCGCCAATGGTAGAGCACGGCAGGAATGTGACGGATCCGGTCAGGCTCGATCACGCGCATGGCCCGTAGCGCGAGATCGTAGTCCTGACTGCCCTCGAAGCCGATCCGCAGGCCGCCAACGGTCTCGATCACCGAGCGGCGATAAACGCTGAGATGATTGAGATGATTATAGGACAGCATCAACTCGGGATTCCACGCGCTCTTGAATGTCGGCGTGTGGCGGCGGCCGGAGTTGTCGATTTGGTCCTCATCAGAGTAGATGAGGTCGAGATCAGGGTTTCGGTTCAGCCGAGCGGCAACCTCGTAGAGGGCATGTTCGCGAAGCAGATCGTCGTGATCCATGAAAGCGACGAATTCGCCCGTCGCGAGTTCGAGCGCCGAATTCGTGCATGCAGCGATGTGGCCGTTTTGTTCTCGCCGCGTCCATTTGATGCGCGGGTCGGCCTTCCGAAGCGCTGCAAGATTCTGAGCGATGTCCGGATCGGTCGAGCCGTCATCCGCGATGCAAAGTTCCCAATCTGGATAAAGCTGCGCTTGGACGGAGGATATCGCTTCTCTCAGAAGCTTGAGTGGCGTGTTGTAGACGGGCATGACGACCGAAATCAGCGGGCGCCGCTTGAAGCGCGCCACATGGAAGCGAATTGCGCTCCGGTCCTCCTCGGTCAGCGTATCGTAGAGCCACACCCAACGCTCATACTGAGTGGTCGGGTCCAGGCTTCCGTGAAGCTCGGGTCCTCGCAAGGCCAGACTGGACGGAAAATAGAGGTTGTCGAACTCCGAATAGGGGTAGATGCCCCGCCCGCCTAACCGCCGAGCGCGAATTGCCGACTCGAACGCCGCGACCCCATCCGGCGGAAGGGGGCTTCGCCCTTCGTCTGCACCCGACGAGAGATAGTGAAGCAGGGGGTTCATCCCCGAGGCGACGATGTCGGGATTTTCGTTGAAATACCACGTGGTGTCGAAGCCCGGGCCGGGGTTCCGACCTTCGGCCGCACCAACCTCCAGGTAGTGCTGCACGGCGTTCCCGCCGGTTAGCTCGACGTCCGGGTAGCGCTCCAGATACCACGTGGCGTCGAAGAAGGCGTTCGGCGCACGGCCCTCCGAAGCGCCATCTGCGACGAAATGGTCCCACGGATCGGTTCCTTCGGCCGTTACGTCGGAATAATGCTCGGCGTACCACGTCGCGTCGAACAGGCCCTCCGGAAAGGAGAGCGACTCGCCAGAGGCAAACAG
>JBBPYT010000292.1:0-5060 GCA_038199665.1 Hyphomicrobiales bacterium | reverse complement strand
TCGTTGCAAAGGGAGGCGATGTGGGCCACCACCGGCTCGTCGTAGGAGAAGATCGCGTCGTGGTTCTCGGCGATTCTCCTGACGATCCGGTCGAGCTGCAGGCGGATGATGCCGCCCAGCGTTTCGGCGGACAGTGGATAATACGGGATGGTGACGATGCGGCCCAGCAATGCGGGAGGGAACACCTGCAGCAGTTCGGGGCGGAGGGCGGCCGCCAGGGCCTCGGAATCCTCGCTATAGGCCGGGTTGCGCGACAGATTGAGGATGGCGTCCGTTCCGACATTCGACGTGAGGATGATCAGCGTGTTCCTGAAATCGATACGCCGCCCGGTTCCGTCTTCCATGACACCCTTGTCGAAGACCTGGAAGAAGATCTCGTGGACATCCGGGTGCGCCTTCTCGACCTCGTCGAGCAGCACCACACTGTAGGGCTTGCGTCGCACGGCTTCGGTCAGGCGACCGCCTTCCCCATAGCCCACGTAGCCGGGGGGTGCGCCTTTGAGCGTCGCAACCGTGTGCGCTTCCTGGAATTCCGACATGTTGATGGTGATGATGTTCTGCTCTCCGCCGTAGAGCGCCTCGGCGAGCGCCAGGGCCGTCTCGGTCTTGCCGACGCCGGAGGGGCCGCAGAGCATGAACACGCCGATCGGCTTGTTCGGGTTGTCGAGCTTGGCCCGGCTCGTTTCGATCCTCTTGGCGATCATGCGCAGGCCATGCGATTGGCCGATGACGCGGCGGTTGAGGATTTCGGGAAGGCTCAACACCGCCTCGATCTCGTCCTTGACCATCCGGCCGACCGGAATGCCGGTCCAGTCCGACACCACGGCCGCCACGACCTGCTCGTCGACATGCGGATAGACCATCCGCCGTTGCGGATCGATCTCCTCCAGGACCTCGAATTTGCGGCGCAGTTCGGCGCGGTTGTGGTCGGCAGTCGCCGACGGTCCGGCAGTCGCCGACGGTCCGGCAGTCGCCGACGGTCCGGCATCGGCCGGGGGCTCGGCGGCGGACGACGGTTCCGCATCCGCCGGGGGCTCGGCCAGGATGTCCCGCAGGCTGCGGATCTCGCCGATGAGCTTTTGCTCGGAGGCCCACGCCGTTTCGAGCCCCGCGAGCTTGGTCTCAAGCTCCGCGACTTCCGCGTCGATGGCGCGGATCCTTGCTTCGTTGGCGGTGCCGAGGTCGCGCTCCCGTACTTGCGCCGCCTTCTCGGCCGATCGCGCCGCGATCAGCCGGCGCGCATCCTCGATGGAGGCCGGGGTGGCGCTCTGGCTGATGGCGACGCGCGCGCAGGCCGTGTCGAGCAGGCTGACCGCCTTGTCGGGAAGCTGCCGCGCCGGGATGTAGCGCTGCGATAGCTGCACGGCCGCCACGATCGCCGCGTCTGAGATTCGCACCGCGTGGTGTTTTTCCATGGGCCCGAGAATGCCGCGGAGCATGTCGCAGCAGCCCGCCGCGTCGGGCTCGTCGATCTGCACGGGCTGGAAGCGGCGGGTGAGCGCGGGATCCTTCTCGAAATATTGGCGGTATTCGGACCAGGTCGTCGCCGCGATCGTCCGCAGCGTGCCGCGTGCGAGCGCCGGTTTGAGCAGGTTCGCGGCATCGCCGGTGCCCGCCGCCCCGCCTGCGCCGATCAGGGTATGGGCCTCGTCGATGAACAGGATCGTGGGGGTAGGGGAGTTCTGGACTTCGTCGATGACCGACCGCAGCCGCTGCTCGAACTCGCCCTTCATCGAGGCGCCCGCCTGCATGAGCCCGATGTCGAGCGCACAAAGGCGCACGCCGCGCAGCGAGGGCGGCACATCGCCGGCGGCGATCTTCTGGGCGAACCCTTCCACGATGGCCGTCTTGCCGACGCCGGCTTCCCCGGTGAGGATCGGGTTGTTCTGCCGCCGCCGCATCAGGACGTCGATGATCTGCCGGATCTCGTCGTCGCGACCGAGGATGGGGTCCATCCCGCCCGAAGCCGCCTTGGCGGTGAGGTCCTGCGAGAAGCGGTCGAGGGCGGTCGTGCCTTTCTGGCCCCGCGCAAGATCCGCTCCCCCGGTGCCGGCCGCCTGCAGGCCCGAACCGTCCAGCGGCTGAAGATTTTCTTCTTCGGAACCGGCCCACAGCGTCCGGTGTGCCCCGGCCAGATCCTCGACGGGCAGTTTGCCGAACTCCTTCGACATGCCGACCAGCACGCGGCGCATCTCCGGAGATTTCAGGACGCTTACCAGGATGTGGCCGGTGCGGATCTGCGTTTCGCCGAAGAACAGCGTCGCGTAATGCCATCCGCGATCGAGCGCATCGATCACGGTGTTGGAGACGCTGGGCATCTCGGTCTCGTTCTTCTTGAAACCGTTGACCACGGCGCCGATGTCGGCGATGAGCTTGGCGCGATCGAGCTTGTAGTGATCGGCCGTCAAGGCGAGATCGGTGCGGTCCTGCTGCGCGATATGGAACATCCAGTGCGCAAGCTCGAGGTTGCGGTTGCCGGCGCTTTTGGCGTGCCGCAGCGCTTGCATGAAGGCCTGATAGCCGACCCTGTTGAGCTTGCCGGTTACGGCTTCGAGGCTGATGTCGGCCATCGTTCGTCTCCTGGACGGGGGTGATCGCGGGTGCCGGTGCGTCTCTTCTGCAGGCGCTCGGCCAAGTTCAGCCGAGCGTCGGCGCGGATCGTCTGGTCGGTGGCGGCCCAGGTGGGGGACATCCAGCTTGTCCAGCCGAGATTGCCCGAGCGACCGAGCCGGACCGGGGCGACGCGACCGGCCGGAATCGCAAGTTGGACGTCCCAATCGAGCTCGGCGCCGAGATAAAAGAAAACCGCATCGGTGAGCGGCGTGCAAAGATCGCCGGTCGGCAGAAAGCGTTGATACTGGTCGAGATCGCGCATCCGGATGTGGATGCGGATCTTGTCCTGCACGCTGTAGGTGCTCCGCCCGAGCAGGACGTCGCTTCCGAGCGTACTCTGGGCGCCTCCGAGCGTGGTGCGGTCGTCCGGCTCCAAGGCAAGCCACGAACCCACGAACTGCTCGACTTCGGTTTCGACTCCGAACAGCCCCGAGATGAAATTGCGGAGGCGGCCGGCCGATTTTGCCTGGGGTGCAAGCAGGCCCGCATAGGCGAGCTTGCCCATGTCCGAGACGGCGTCCAGCTGGCGGAAGGGCGGCGTCCCGATGCCGATCGCGGTGCCGACATAGTCCGCAAAGCGGTCGTCATGCGGACGGTCGTGATGAGCGATCGGCCGCGCATCGGCCCAGGCGCGAAAGAACAGCTGGAGAAAGCGGTTGTTCAGCAGATCGAGAAAGCGCGCGAACGCGTCGTCGCGCGCGAGCCACCAGCTATAGGCTTCTTCGGTCGTGGCGAGGGGAAGCGGGCCCTGCGGCCCCAAAAGACCGAGGAACTTCACGAAGATTCGCAAGCGGCCCTGGGCATCGTATTCGGCTCCGCTCAGTGAAGACGCCGGGAAATCGAGGTAGGGGTGTTCGCCGAGCGCCACATATTCGTCACGACGCGTTCCGCTCTCGCCGATCCTCGGACGGTCGGGGAAGCTGCGCTCGCAGCGGCGCATGACGGCGAGGAAGTCGAAGCGCCAGGGCTCCGCAATGAGATCGTCGGCGAAGCTCACAGCGGCTCCCGAAGCCCGATGCGCGGCGGCCATCGCATGATTTCACCGCGCTCCACGGTGCGGATGGCCGTCTGGGTGAAATGGTTGATCCCCGCATATTCGGCGAAGAATCGATCCAGGATGGCGCCGAGCAGAAACACGCCGCTGCCCTCGAAGGCCTTTTCGTCCATCGTCACCGTCACCTCGATGCCGCGCGCCGCGCCAACGCCGCTCCGCTGCCGGATGCGGCGAACGACCGGTCGGCTGTCGACGCTACGCAGCCCCTTGATCTGACGCTCGCTGGTGCTGTCGGTGGGGTCCGCGAACAAGGCCAATGCTTCCTTGAGCGCGCTCGCATCCTTGCCGGCGGCATGATCCACAAGTCCGAGGTGGTTGAGACTCAGCATGTTGATGAGGCGCCAGGCGACCGTGCCCGTATGCGCCGTCTCGTTGCGCCCGCGAAGCTGGGTGACCACCGGCTCGCGCGGACGTGTCGGGCCGTCGACGCACTCGATGCCCAGGCTCGTATCGTCGAGCAGGTGGAAATCGGCGCCCCCCTCGCCGACCGGAAGGTGCTCCGTCAGGTGCCGGTTGGAGCACAGCGCCCGCACGCTGAGCTCCTTGACCGCGGGCTCGTCGCGGATGCCGGCCGGCTCGGTGATGGCCAGGAACATGTCGGTGCCGACATAGTCCGAGGACGTGCCGAAGCGCCGTTCATCCGTCGTGCGTCGGCGCGGCACGCGGCGGACCGTATAATGAAGCCCGGCCTCGGCCGAGGCGCCGTCATGGGCCGAGTAGAGGGGGTGCACCGGGACCTTGTCCTGGCGACCCGCGTAGTGGGCGTGAACGTCGAGGATGCGGTGCGGCTCGAAATCGAGAGAACGGCTGCGGTCGGGCACGACATGGAATTCGTGCTGGCTCGTCCGGATCGGCACACGGTCGGTCGTTTTCTCGAAGAGATTGACGGCGGGTGCCGCGTAGAGCGCGAACGCGGAGCGCTTCACGGCCGCGCCCAGTCGCGCGTGGCTTTCGCGAAACGCGAACAGGACGTCGACGCAACGCGCGTTCAGTTTCGGCAGGATCTGCCCAAGGTTCGCCAGCCGGAAGCCGAGGAACTTCCGCGGGAACATGAAATATTCGCGCAGGAGGTCGTAGCCACGGAAGATCCGCTTGTCGTTCGGCAGCAGCGCCTCGTCCTCCTCGAAGCCGACCGGCTGGATGCTGTCTTGGGGCGCGCGCAGGACGACCGGGGTGCCCGACCCATCGACGTAACGGAAGAACAGACCGACGCAGTTCGCGAAGATCTGCTCGTAGAGCGCGACCGCGTCGGCTTGGCCGCCCACCATATGGATTGGCAAGTCCTTCGCGCGGCAGGCCGAAAGCCACAGGTCAGGCTGTTTCGCGGCCTGCTCGTCCGAGACTTCATCTTCGGCGCTGGCCGCTGTGCGACCGGCTAGGGAGAGCTTCAGTC
>JBBPYT010000291.1:0-7098 GCA_038199665.1 Hyphomicrobiales bacterium | reverse complement strand
TAATCCTGGCGGAGACCAGGGCATATTCCCTGCCCCTCTCCACTCGATCCCGGTGATTCAACTCCAGATGTCCCGTTGACGCGCCACTCGAACCTATTGTCGAGTCTGCGTTTCCACTGAGTTCCGTGGGGCTCGGAGGCTGCTGCCCGGATCATCCCTTTCAGCTTCTGATACCTCCGTCGGAACGATGGGGAGATCGCAAAGCGGACCGCAAAGCGGACCGCAACAAATGCACGGAACCCTGGCCGGGATACGCTCATCCAGCCGCGAGGGACGACGCGGTCGCGAAACGAGGCTTGGTTGCTTGGACAAGTCGCTTCCTTCGGGCCCGCGGAACGCCCATCATGGCCTGGTTCCATTCGCGAGATCCCCATGGCCCTGAACCGCTTTTCCGTGCCCCCTCTTCACCTCCTCACAAGCCATCTGGCCGATGTCGCCTCGGGCCGCGTCGCGCCCAACCTCGTGGTCACCGGCGCGCGGGTGCTCTCCACCTATTCGGAACGCATCCTGCACGAGCGCGAGATCTGGGTCGCGGCGGGCCGCATCGCCGCCGTGAAGCCCGCAGGCGCGGCCAAATCGGCCGGGTTCGCTGCCGCGACCTACGATGCAGCCGGCGGCATCATCGCGCCGGGCCTCGTCGATCCGCATCTTCACATCGAATCCTCGATGGTGACCGCCTGCGCCTATGCCGAAGCGGCGCTGCTCAACGGCACCACGACCGTCTTCTGCGACAGCCACGAGATCGCCAACGTGCTCGATGTGGCCGGCGTCGAGGCCATGTTGGAGGATGCGCGCCAGGCGCCGCTGTCGATCTTCCTCACCGTGCCCAGCACCGTGCCGGCGACCTCGCCCGAGCTCGAAACCGCCGGCGGCGACCTCACGCCCGACAAGATCGCGGGCTTGTTCGACCGTTGGCCCGAAGCGGTGGCGCTCGGCGAGAAGATGGATTTCGTCCCCGTCGCGGCCGGCGACGAGCGCAGCCACGCCATCCTGGCTGCGGCCCTCAAGCGCGGCCGCCCGGTCTCGGGCCATGTCTACGGCCGATCATTCGTCGCCGCCTATGCGGCCAGCGGCGTCACGGACACCCACGAGGCGATCGACCGCGACATCGCCGATGACCTGCTCGACGCCGGCGTCTGGGTTTTCCTACGCGGCGGTCCGCCCACCACGCCCTGGCATTCGCTGCCTGAAGCCATCAAGGCCATCACGGAGCTCGGCGCCTCGCACAAACGCGTGGCGCTCTGCACCGACGATCGCGACGCCGACGACCTGCTGCTGTTCGGGCTCGACTGGGTGACCCGCGAAGCCGTGAAGCACGGCATGGCGCCGGAAAAGGCCTGGAGCATGGGATCGCTGCACGGCGCTACCCGCTTCGGCCACGATGGCGAGATCGGCGGGCTCGGCGGGGGTCGCCGCGCCGACCTCGTGCTGATGGGCGACGACTTGACGCCGCGCTCGACCTGGCTCGGCGGGACCCTCGTGGTCGATGACCGCCGCATCATGCCGGTGCTCGAAGAGGCCCTGAACAACCGCTACCGTTATCCGAAAGCCTGTTTCGGCACCGTCACGCTGCCCAAGAACGCGCTCCTTACGCCGCCTCTCCCCCGCTCGCCTTGCGTGGCAAATGTCCTCCGCACGGCGCTGCCGGGCATCACGCTTTTCCACGACCGCATCGTGCTCGAGCCCGCGGACGACTGGGACACGCTGTTCGAGCGGCACGCCCTCTGCTTCGTTACCGTTGTCGAGCGGCACGGCCGCGGGGGCACCGTCGCGCATGGCCTGCTGAAGCATTTCGGCCTGAAGCGCGGCGCCGTGGCCAGCAGCGTCGGCCACGACAGCCACAACGTCATCGTGGCCGGCCGGAGCGAGGCGGACATGCGGCTCGCGCTCGACAGCATCCAGGCGAAGGGTGGCGGCGTTTGTGTCGTCGCCGATGGTGTCGTGCGGGCCATGGTGCCGCTGCCGATCGCCGGGTTGCTGTCCGACAAGCGGGTCGGCGAGGTCGCGGCGCAGATGAAGGTGCTCAAGGCCGAGTGGCTCGCTGCCGGCTGTCGCATCCCCTATATGGGCTTCAACCTGATCCCGCTTTCCGTGATCCCGGAAATTCGCATCACCGACAAAGGCCTCGTGCTCGTGCCGGAGATGATGCTCGTGCCTTTGTTCGAAACCGTGGCGCAAGCGGCCTGACTGACGCGCAACGGCCCGAAGGAAGAGAAACGCTCCCCGGTGGGACGTCCGGACTTCAAATCCGGGAAGCCGCGAGCCGGTTCTTGGTGGGTTCGACCCCCACTCTCTTCCGCCAAACCATCATCGTCAACACGCGGCTGCCGGGCGGCGCAGGTTCGCAGACATCTCATAGATTGTTACTGCGTTGCGCCAGCAACCGCCACATTTCGGCCTCCTCTTCACTCTGATGCTCGAAAAGCAGAGTCAACTCTGATCGGTATTTCACCAATTGCCGGTAAAGCTCCACAATCGTCGTCGGGTCCAACACCGACAACATTCGATTGTACTCTCTCTTCGTAATCCGAGCAGCAATGCACTTAGCTTGCATGAAAGCGGTATGATGTTGCATTACCAGCTTCGCTGTATCAGCATCGTAGGCGATATCGGAAAACACCGGAACGTAGCTACCAAATACCGACGCAACATCATCAACCATCGGATGCAGTGCCCGGTTCATCATCTCCAGAACGATATTGTCTCCATTTAACGAAAGAGAATAGACGCGCCCTGTATTGCTTGTTTTACCGAGTTTGGCGTACTGTTGCTGGGCGTCAGACGATATAATCTTATGAATCATGAAGATGTCAACATCGCAATTCGGCGTACTATCAATCAATCGCTGATTTGACCACCCAGTTCCGCATGCATCTACTATAACACTGCGTCCAGAGCCACGAACGAAATTGAAGTACCTCAGATAAGATGGAGAAGCGTTGGCTTTCGCAGCCCTGCTCGTGTAAAAATACTCGGCATTGGCGGGAAGCCCTATAGTCTCTGCAATCATAGGGTAGAGGCGTGACCATAGATAACAGTCCCTACTAGAGAACAACAATTTCGACCATCCATTCTGCTCAGCCATTTGGACCAAGTGCAAGGAGGCGAGGAAAATAATCGGAAAATTTCCTTGAATCTGGGAGAGCTGAACCCGCCGTCGGTCTCCTGTTTGTTCCCAGGCGCTAAGTCGCGCCTCGCGGGCTACATTGGACAGAGGTTCCAACCCGTGATCAGCTAAAAACGACTCCCGAGCGGTTCGCCGTGTCACGGTTGTTAGTCGAGCGGGTATATCGTGTCGCCGAGGCGACGCAAGGTCGGTCTCTCGATCGTCCCCCAGGTGTTCTGTGATCAGAAAGTTGTGCTTCAGCGCGATCCAAACGCTCCCGTTGCGCTTACCGCGCGGTGAAATGAAAAGTGGGTTGAAGGGAAGATCGCAAATTTCGGTCAGAACCTTACGCAGGAATGACTCTGGAAAATACATATCAGAAATGACCAGATCTTCCGTCCTTACCTCCTCGCAGTGCTCCCTTACAGGTATGAAATTGTCGAACTCCAGAGACAGTTCTGCTTGCATAAGGTTGGAGACGGTCAGATCGTCCAGGCGAAGAACATCCTTTATATTGGCATAAATATCCTGCAGAGTGTATTCCTCAGGACATTCGTTGTGTTCAGATTCAGACCTCCTCCTTGCAAAATCCGTTATATTTGTTTGACTCTCGATTGTATCAAATATAACGCGGGGGTTTACCCAGCGGCGCGTCACAAGTGTATCAATCAGAGCGAAGCTGCGCACCACGCGTTGTCTAACCACCATGGCATATATCCCAAGGAGTATTGAGCTGCTTATCTGGCAAGAGGCGCCAGCCTTGCGCCCGCGCGTGGACCAGCACACATCGGCAACCCGCCCATCGGCAAGCGATTTGCATCATCCAATAGCTGGGTTATTGGCAGCAACAAGCGGAGGTAAGCAGACAAATGCGTTGGCGTGTGGATAAAATCTATTCATAGCACAATCAATTCCATGGTTCTCAACGACTATTGGGAAATGCAAGAAGTGAATGAGATCTTTTCTAAGTGGTAAACAACAATCCAGCATGCCTTTTGCTCCCTTTGGTGAAATAGAATAACACTGTGTTCCGAATTCGTGCAAAAGTCTGTGTAGTTGAGGGCAGGTTTCCGCGTATTGGAATTCCAGCAAATTACCCGAGATCACGTCGTGGTTCCACCTTATCTCAGCGGGAAGCACTCCCGGTAGTAGATCTACCCACAAGAACAGCGCAGGATTAAATCCCCAGATTACAATATCCCAATCAGGCTGGATTGCAGCAAGAAGATCTGTCGCGTTTTTCTCAAACTGCTTGGAAAATAATGTATCGTCTTCGGCGACAGTAATCGCTCGATGTTCCGCGACTGCCATTTTCCAAAGATCAGTGTGCGATTTAGCGCGCTCTATCGCTCCGGACGTGTAGGATAGATCCGGGGTCATGAAACCCTCGTCGACGAGCCTCTGTGGGTCGATCAAATTGCCGCTCGACGCTGGAAAGCGGACGATGTCATTTAAATGATTGTTGACAGAGCGAAACTGCGCCAGCCGGTCAGCGCTGCCCTCGAGATTTATGAGTTGAATTTGCATGGTTCACATTCGGGCGGAATTGACGGACCCCACTGGGCGGTTTCGGATTCAATGTTTAATTCGGGGTGGGGCGTTCCGCTAGCCAGCGATGGGAGACGGATTTCGGAACCATATAGAAGACCGTACGTTCGGTAGCAGGGCAAGATAGGGAGAAGACTTATGCGCAACGAAGTTTTTGCGGCGGCTTTTGCACTGTCCCTGGTCGCCGCACCGCTGGCCGTCAAGGCGCAGGTGGTCCAAGGCACCGTCAACGGCGCGGCGCGCGGCGCCAATGAGGGGGCGGAAGTGGGCGGGCCGGTCGGCGGCGTCGTGGGCGGCGCGGTCGGCGCAGGTGTCGGCGCCGCTGCCGGCGCGGTTGGCACCGCGGCGGGCATCGTCGGCGGCCTGCTCGGTGCGGAAGAGCGTCCCCGCTTCAGAGAAGAGGTGATTCGCGAGCACCGCCCTTCGTTCCGGTTCGCGGAGCCCGTTCGGGCAGGCGTGGTTCTTCCCGAGAGGGGCGTGACCTACTACCCGGTTCCGCCCAGATATCGCGTGAAGCCCGGATACCGCTACACGGTCATCAACGAACGCCCGGTGATCGTCGAGCCGCGCACAAGGCGCGTCATCGAAGTCATCGAGTAAGCGGCAGCGCCAGTATTCCTATGCCGCCCGTCCCGGCCAAGCCGGGGCGGGCTTTTCTTTGCGGATGGCTCAACCTCGGCCTACGTAGGGCATCTTGGTCGCCATTACGGTGATCGACTGAACGTTGGCCTCGAGCGGCAGTCCCGCCATGAAGACGACCGCCTCGGCGACGTGTTTCACATCGAACGTCGGTTCCGGCTTGATCGACAGATCCGCCTGCAGCACGCCGGACTGCATCTTGGAGGCCATCGGGGTCGCCGTATTGCCGATGTCGATCTGCCCGCAGGCGATATCGTACTTGCGCCCGTCGAGCGAGGTCGCCCGGGTCAGGCCGGTGACGGCATGTTTCGAGGCCGTATAAGGGGCCGAATTCGGCCGCGGCATGGTCGAGGAGATCGAGCCGTTGTTGATGATGCGGCCGCCGCGCGGGCTCTGATCCTTCATCAGGCGGAACGCTTCCTGCGTACACAGGAAAACGCCCGTGACGTTGGTGTCGATCACCGATTTCCATTGGTCGACCGAAAGCTCCTCGAGCGGGATCGGCGGCGCATTGGTGCCGGCATTGTTGAACATCACGTCGAGCCGACCGTAGGTGGCCTTGACCTTGGCAAACAGCGCCGCAACCGAAGCCGCATCGGTCAGATCGGCCGGGACGGCCAACGCCTTCCCTCCGGCGGCCGCCGCGACGCGTTCCAACTGCTCGCGGCGCCGCCCCGTCAGCACGACCGTAAAGCCGGCAGCGGCAAGCGCCAAGGCCACGGCTTCACCGATGCCCGAACCCGCGCCGGTGACGAGGGCGATTCTGTTCTGTTCGGTCATGGTTCGACTCTCTCCCTTGGGTTGATCCTACATCGGCACCCGTGCCGGGGCCGAACGCACCATGCGGCGCCTCGAACCAGACCCGCATCAGGCTACCCGCAACGATGGGCCGCACCCGTGAAAACGTGCAATCTCGGAACGTCGGCCCAGATCGCGTAACCCTACAGGAACGCCCACACAAGCCCGGTATAATCGACGAGCGCAGGTACTGAAGCCGGAGCGCTGCGGAAGCCTTCGTCGATGAAGTTGGGGGGCACAAAAGTCCGGGACAGGCGGGAACCATCGTGTGCCGCAATGTCCATCCGAGCTGCCCAAGACGAACTGGGCCGTGATCTTTGCATCGGGTCCGGACAATTCGAGCCGTCGATGGGGCAGGAGCAGAACGTGCCGAAGCAAAGAAAGGGCATGGGCTGACCGGCTTCCCTTGCTGTCCATATTTGCCGGCCGTATCCCGGGAAGGTGGCGGGGGAGAAGCAGGCCGTGCCGAGGACTCATCGCACGGTCAGAGGCACGGTCAACGTGTGACTGGTTCCATTTTGGCTTTGCAGCTTCAACTCCAGGCGGTGCAACCCAGGCTCGATCGAGCCGGCATCACAGCTCGCGACAAATCTATACTGCGCTGCGTCCCAGTCGCGATAGCTCTCGCCGGGGGAGAACTCAACGGTCGACGCGATCGGCTGGCCGTCGACGAAGGCGTCGAGTGTTTTTGGCTTGTCCTTGCGAAAGACAATCCATCCGTCCGCATCGAACTGACTGCTGCACTGAATCCCGTAGCTTTCCAAAAAAGGCCTCGACTCATCGTGCCGAAGTCCAATCTTGCCCAATGCATCAACATTGAAGCTCTGCGATGTGCTCAGCGCAAAAGTCGGAGCATTACTTTTTAGCCTAGCACCCTTTACTGGTTTGCGCATCAGGCAGATCGACTGATAATCCATCAAGCCTTCCAGCGCTATGAATTCGATGTCGAACATCGATCCCCAAACTTTGTTCAACCACTCCGCAGATAATACAACTGTCGGTCCACC
>JBBPYT010000290.1:0-12436 GCA_038199665.1 Hyphomicrobiales bacterium | reverse complement strand
GCCGCTACAACAAGGTATTCGCCGCCAATTTCCAAGGCGCGGCGCTGGCGCGTACCACCGTCGAGGCGCGCGCCGTGATCAACACGAAGATCGAAATGGATGCCATTGCGTATTGCCCGCGGAAGGCCTGAAGCTTTCTTCCGCTTGAGTTCGGAGACGACAAGATGATCAAGGTACTGGGACGGCAAACGTCCGGAAACGTGCAGAAGGTCCTGTTCGGCTTGGAAGAAGCGGGCATCGCATACACCCGCGAAGATTACGGGCGTCAGTTCAACAACACGCAGACGCCCGAGTACAGGGCGCTCAATCCCAATTGCAAGGTGCCGACCCTGGTGGACGGCGACACGGTCGTTTGGGAATCGAACACGATCTTGCGCTATCTCGCGGCGACCCGCGCCCGATCGCTGACCGGCGCTATGCCGGCCGAGTGCAGTGCGGTCGAGCGTTGGATGGACTGGCTGCTCGCCTCCATCAACCCGCTCTACATCACGATGTTCAAGGATTCGAAGAAGCCGGCCGGAGAGCGCGTGTCGGATTATGAGGCGCAGGCCCAGGAACTGGGTTCGCTCCTCGCCTTGGCCGACAACCATCTCGCCGGCCGCAACTGGTTCGCCCTCGATCGCCTGACGCTGGCCGACATCGCGCTCGGGCCGATCGTGAAACGGTGTCTGGCATTCCCCATCGATCTGCCCAAGCTGCCGAATCTCGAAGCTTGGATGGCCCGTGTCGAGGCCCGGCCGGCCTTCCAGGCCGCGACCGGCACGAAGCCTACCAGCGTCTCGAGCGCCGCCTGATGTGAAGACACCCTCGTTTGTTCGCCCTTTGTGGGTAAGGAGCTGGCCCCTGTGCAGCTGAGAGCCATCAGACCTGTGGATGAGGCGCCGGCCCAGGCGAGCAGGACCGTTCTGGTCCGGGCCGAGGCCATATCGGTGGTGATGGGAACAGGGCCGAAGCGTCAGCAGATCCTGCAAGATGTCGATCTGTCGGTCTCCGAAGGAAGCTTCGTCTGCCTGATCGGGCCATCGGGCTGCGGCAAGAGCACCTTGCTCAAGGCGCTGGCCGGGTTGGTCCGGCCGACGTCCGGCAGCGTGACGGTCGGCGGGCTGTCGCCGGGCGAGGCGGCGCGCAAGCGCATGATCGGCCTCGTATTCCAGGACGCCAACCTTCTGCCTTGGAAGAATGCGCTTGATAACGCGGCCTTGCTGCGGGGTGTCGCCGACAAGACCATGTCGCGATCGGACCTGCATGATCGTGCGCAGGAGATGCTGGCTCTCGTCGGCCTGGGCGAAGCTGGACACAAGAGGCCGAACGAGCTTTCGGGTGGCATGCGCCAGCGCGTCGCCATCGCCCGGGCCCTCGCTCTCGACCCGGCGGTTCTCCTGATGGACGAGCCGTTCGGTTCGCTGGATGCCATCACGCGGGACGTCATGAGCCGGTCGCTCCTCGAGATCTGGCAACGGACCCGCAAGACCATCGTCCTCGTGACGCATTCGATCGAGGAAGCCGTTTACCTGTCGGGTCAGGTTCACGTCATGGGCATCAGGCCTGGGCGCATCATCCAGAGCTTGGACGTCGCTTTGCCTTATCCGCGGGACGAGACTGTTCTCGAGCGTCCGGACTTCATCCAGATGGAACGCCGGCTGCGCGCGCTGTTGCGCTCCAGCCACGAGCCTGGAGGAGTGACGTGAGCATGCGGGGGGCCTCAGGCGGGTTGGAGTTGCGGTTCGCGCGTTGGAGGGCGGCGACTGACGAATGGCTGCCGGCTTTGATCCTGTGTCTCGTCGCGGTTCTGCTTTGCGAAGCGGCCGTGCGGGTATTCTCGATCTCGTCGTATATCATCCCTGCGCCTTCGGCGGTTGGGCAGGCTCTGGTCCGCGAGTGGGGTTCGCTTGCGACCGCGACGGCGGTCACGGCACGGGAAATCCTGATCGGTTTTGCGGCATCGGGTGTGGTCGGCGTGGTGCTCGCCGTGCTGATCGTACGGTTCGACTGGCTGGGACGCGCGCTCTATCCGCTCGTCGTGCTGTTCCAGAACGTGCCGAAGGTGGCGCTCGCTCCGATCTTCATTCTTTGGTTCGGTTACGATCTCGCGCCTAAAATTGGCCTGATCGTGGTGATCGCCTTTTTCCCGGTCACCTTGTCGATGTTGGCCGGCATGGAATCCGTCGACGCCTCGCTGGTCGCCCTGATGCGCTCGGTCGGTGCCGGCCGGGCCGACATCCTGTTCAAGATCCGCGTCCCGCATTCCCTGCCGAACCTCATGGCGGGGCTGAAGATCGCAGCCACCTTCAGCGTCATCGGCGCGATCGTCGGGGAGTTCGCAGGCGCCTCGGCCGGACTGGGCTACATGATTCAGTTCGCCTCGACCCAGCTCGACACGGCACTTGTCTTTGCGGCGCTTCTGGCCGTCTCGGTCCTCGGCGTTGGATTCTACTACTCCATTGAACTCTTGGAACGCATCGTCGTGCCTTGGGCACCGAAATTCAATACCGACTGATTGTATTTGAGTGACTGTACTGTCGGGGAAGGAAGATGATCATGTTGAGACGGGCTTTTCTTCACGCCGTAGCGCTTGCGGTTTTCGCCGCGCCGCTCGCTTCTGCGATCCAACCGGCCGCCGCTGCGGATCAGGTCTCGGTGCAGCTTGATTGGGTGGTGCGCGGCAACCACGCCATGTTCTTCGTCGGCAAGGAAAAAGGCTTCTTCGCCAAGCACGGCATCGACCTCACCGATATCCGCAAAGGTACGGGCTCGCCCGACGCGATGCGGCTGGTAGCCAACGGCAATGCCGATTTCGGGTTCGGCGACCTGCCCACGCTCGCGGTGGCGCGATCGCAGAATGTGCCTGTGGTGGCGCTCGCCGCCGTCAACCAGCATTCCCCCTTGGCAATGGTTGCGCTCGCCAAGACGAAGCAATTGAAGACCCCTGCCGATCTGAAGGGACTGACGGTCGGAATTCACCCGGCGGGCTCGACCTACATCTTCTTCAAGGGCTTCCTGGCCGGCAACGGGCTTTCCGAGAAGGACATGACGATCTCCAGCGTCTCGCCACCCTACGAAAGCTACCTGCTGCTCGGGCGCGTGCAGACCGTCGTGGGTTACATCGATGCCGAAGTGCCGGAACTTGAGGCCAAGGCCGGCGGACCCGGTTCGCTTAGCGTCCTGCTCGGCGCCGATTACGGCTGGAAGACCTACGGGTCGGGCGTCTTCGCCTCCGAGAAGATGATCAGCGATAAGCCGGAACTCGTCCAGCGTTTCGTCCAGTCCTACCGGGAGGCCTTCGATTATGTGGTAGCGCATCCGGACGAGGCCGCGGAGATCACCGCCAAGGCTGCCCCGGGCTATGCGGAAAAGAAGGAGGTGCTGCTGGCGCAGCTCAAGGCCGACATCGCCTCGACCTTCACCAGCCAGGACACGAAGCTTCACGGGCTCGGCTGGATGACCAAGGAGCAGTGGGAGCAGACCCTGAAGACGCTTTCCGATCAGGGCGAGCTTAAAACGGTGCCCGCCGTGGAGAGCGTCTTCACGGTTAAGTTCCTTGGCGGCGGCGCCTGATCTGGTGGCGGACCAATCCCTTCGAGCTCGAAAGAACGACAGATGCTTCAGGCGGCCTTGATCGGACTGGGTACGATGGGGCCGGGTATCGCGGCAACGCTGTCCCGCGGCGGCATCGAGGTCCGGGCTTACGACACCCAGTCCGCCGCGATGGATGGGGCACGTACACAACTTGAACTCGCCCGCGGGGTTCTCGATCGGCTCGGCGTCGCGGCGCCCGCCGGCGGCCCCGGTGAGGTCACCTTCTGCGGCGACCTCGCCTCGACCGTCGAGCGTGCCGCGCTCGTCATCGAGAACGTGCCGGAGAAGATCGAAACCAAGGCCGAGCTCTATCGCGCCATCGATCCGCTCATCGCCTCGGACGTGATCGTGGCATCCGACACGTCCGGCATCCCGATCACCATATTGCAGCGGTTCATGTCGCACCCGGAGCGGTTCGTCGGCATGCATTGGTCGAACCCGCCGCACATCATTCCCATGATCGAAGTGATCGCCGGAGAGAAGACCGCGCCGTCGACGGTCGACTTCATCGTCGAGACGATCCGCAACCTCAAGCTGCTTCCGGTCGTGGTCAAGAAGGACGTGCCGGGCTTCGTCGAAAACCGCGTCCTTTACGCGCTGCTTCGCGAAGCGGTCGCCCTGGTGGAAGACGGGGTGATCGATGCGAAGGACATCGACACCTGCGTATCCTGGGGCATCGGCTACAAGCTCGGCATCGTCGGCCCGATGGCACTGCTGGATATGGCGGGGCTCGACATCTACGAATCGGTGAGCAGTTTCCTCAACCAGGATCTCTCGACCCGCAAGGATGTTGCGCCTTTCGTCAGCGATCGGACCCGACAAGGGCGGCTGGGCCTCAAGACCAGTGGCGGCGTCTATGAATACACGCCTGATCGCGTGAAGGAACTGCGAGCCGAGCGCGCCGCCAAGTTCATTGCCGTGCGGCTAGCGCTCGAGGGGCGTGGATCATGAGCGGAGATCCGGTCCGACCCTTATGCGAAGCCTCCGTTCGGTCGGAGAGGCGCCGCGGCGCGATTTGGGGCGTACACGCGCCCTGCTCGGTTCACCGACAGGCCAGACGATCGCCTTCGGGCGCACAGGTGAGGTGGATCGGCGCCGGCACGCCGGCCGCCGCACGTTCGATCGGCACAAGCGTCCGCGTGGCCCAGGCATGTTCGGCGAAACCGCACCACAGGGCCTGGACGGGCATACGATCCTTCATAGCGTTGAGCAGGTACACATTGCCGTCTTTCGGGTCGTACCACAGCGCCGCCTGCACGCTGCCGCCGGGCGCGGCTCGGCCTAAATCGAACGAATACCAGTGGGCGAGCGCCGCCGAACAGGCGATCATGCCGGGACCTTCGTTCCTTGCGACGAACGGCATTTCCATCAATCCGTCCGTGCCACGCACGATCGGACCAGCATCCTCGGCGGCGAGAGCCAGGGAGGTCAGCACTGCCAAGAGGAAGGTGGTGACGAAAGGAGATTTCAGCATTGCTTGCCTGTTAAGCGAGGACAGGTTCATCTACTCTCGGTGGCGGCTGATAACAAATGAGTAAGTCTAAGTTAGTGCACTGGACAAAAAGTAGAGTGGCGCTTTTTGTAAACTGCCGTGGTTAAAAAGGGAGAGGGCACGATATGTTACAGCAATTGAAAGTAGGCCTGGGCGCCTTGGCGTTAGCTGGTCTGTTGTCGAGCACGGCCATGGCCGCCGATGTGAAAACGATCGCCATTCTGACGCCCGAGCAGGGCACGGATTTCGGTTGGAACCAGCAGGGCATCGACGCCGCCAAGGCGGCCGGCGCCAAGACGGGCGTCAAGGTCGTGGTGGCGCAGAATCTCGGCTACGGCGACGTGCGGCCGACCTTGCGCGAACTGGCGGAGGGCGGCGCGAATCTGCTGATTGCGCATGCGAGCGGCTACAACACCGCGGCCCCGGAGATCGGGGCGGAACTTCACGTCCCTGTCGCGATCGTCGATCGTCCCGATGCCAAGAAGCCGGGCGTCATCGCGGACTATACGCTGAGCGGACACGAGGGCGCGTACCTCGCGGGCCGTCTTGCGGCCAAGATGTCCCGGACCGGCACGGTCGGGATCGTCGTATCGGGCGAGCCTCCCTCGTGGAACTCGCAATCCGCCGCCTTCGCCGAGGGCGTCAAGGCCGAGAACCCGAAGGTGAACGTGCGTTATGCGGTGATTGGTCCGGCCGCATACAGCGATGCGGCAGGCGGCAAGCGCGTGACCGATGCCGTGATCGCGGCCGGAGCCGATATCATCTTCGGCCAGGGAAACGGCTCGAGCTTCGGCATGATCCAGTCCGTCGAAACCTCCAAGGCCACCGATGGCGGCAAGGTCTATTTCATCGACGTGATCGGGGACAAGTCGAGCCTCGACAAGGGAAACCTCCTGAGTTCGGTGATCTGGAACATGACGCCGGTTTACACGGCCATGATCGAGGACTTGAAGGACGGTAAGTTCGGCACCTACGAGTACAAGATCAAGCTTGCCGACGATTCGGTCCACCTCCTGAAGACCAGCCAAATCCCCGACAAGATCTGGACCGAGCTGCAGGCTATCAGGGATGACATCGTCAGCGGCAAGGTCAAGGTCGAGCCTCATTTCGATGCCGCTGCGGTACACGCTATGGTGACCGAAGTCGCGGTCTCCAAGTAGCGCGTGCATTCGCAAGCGATGGTCCACGCCCTCATCCGGCGCCCGCTGCGCATCAGCGGATGAGGGATCCGTCGGGCAGGGCAGGGCGCGCACTTTCGGTAAGGGCCGAATTCGGGACTCTTCATGACGACGGTCGAGGGCGGCAGGGATCTCGGTAAGGGCGGGGCGGTGGAGAAAGCCGCGATCCCGATCGTCGAGATGGTCGGGATCACCAAGCGCTTTCCCGGGGTGGTGGCGAATGACGGCATAGACCTCGCCATCCGGCCCGGCGAGATCCACGTCCTTCTCGGCGAGAACGGTGCCGGCAAATCGACCCTGATCGGGCTGCTGTCGGGCTTGCAGCAGCCGGACGAAGGACAGATCCGCGTCGATGGGAAGGCGCAGAAGATCGCCTCGCCCCGCAGCGCGCTCGATCTCGGGATCGGCACGGTGTTCCAGCACGTCATGCTGGTGCCAAGCCTGACGGTTGTCGAGAACCTTGCCTTGGGGGCTCCGTGGTGGCGCTCTCCGGATCGGTTCGCCCTGGCGAAGCGACTGCGCGAGATGAACCGCAGTCTCGGCCTGTCGATCGATCCGGACGCGGTGACGGGCGAACTCTCGCTTGGCGAACAGCAGCAGACCGAGATTGTCCGGGCATTGCTGCGAGGTAGCCGCGTGCTCATTCTCGATGAATCGACGTCGATGCTGACCCCGAAAGGGGCGGAAGATCTCGGAGGGTTGATGCGCCGTTTGGCGGGTCGCGGGCTCGCCGTCGTCTTCATCACCCACAAACTTCGGGAAGCCTTCGCTTTCGCGGACAGGATCTCGGTGCTGCGGCTCGGCCGCAAGGTCGGCGAAATCGCCCCCGATCGCCTCGCAACCCTGGACGAGGCCACGATGTCGGCCGAGGTCGTTCGGCTGATGTTCGGCTGGGCGCCAGATCCCGCCGTCGTCGACGAACCGTTTGTGGAGAGCGCTGCGCACCTTGAGGTGCGCAAGCGTCGCGTGCTGATGGACGTGACCGACCTCGCGATCGGCAATCCGGATAGTCCTCCGTCCGGCATAAGCCTTGACGTGGCGGAGGGCGAGATCCTCGGGATCGCGGGTATCGACGGCAACGGGCAAAGGGAACTGGCCGAAACGCTCGCGGGGCAGCGGCCGTCGCTGCGCGGGACCGTCATCCTGGACGGGGTCGCGATCGAGTCCTTCGATGTCGCGGCCCGTCGCAGGCTCGGGCTGCGTTTCGTCACCGACGACCGGCTCGCCGAGGGCACCGTCGGGTCGTTTTCCGTCGCCAACAATCTGCTCCTCAAACAGATCGGCGAAGCCCCGTTTTGGAGGCACGGGCTCGACCAGCCGGGAACCATTTCGGCCCACGCACGGGCGCTCGTCGACGCCTTCGATGTTCGGACCCCGACCGTGGACACGCCGCTTGGCCGGCTTTCCGGCGGCAACATACAAAAAGCGCTTCTCGCCCGCGAATTGTCCGGCGCTGCCAAGGTTGTCATCTACGCCAAGCCCACCCACGGGCTCGACGTGCAGAACACGGTGGCGACCCGCCGCCGGATCAGGCAGGCGGCCGACAGGGGGGTCGGCACCCTTCTGATCTCGACGGATCTCGACGAACTGCTGGAATTGGCGGATCGGATCGCGGTCATGTCCCGTGGCCGTCTCGTCGGGGTCGTGGCGAACGACAATGGGGCTCGCGAACGCGTTGGCGCCCTGATGGTCGGTGCCGCCTCATGAGCGCCGACGCCTTGAACACGACACTCGATAGGCGCCTTCCGCCCTGGATGCGTGGCACCTGGCTGCGTCCGCTGCTGCTCAGCGTCGGCCCCGTCCTTGCCACCTTGGTGCTGTGCGGCGCCTTGTTGCTGGCGTTCGGTGTGAACCCGATCGACTATTACCAAGCCGTCCTCCATCGCGGGCTCTGGTCGCCGTCGGGCATTCAGGAAACCTTGACCCGGATGGCGCCGCTGCTGCTGCTCGCAGCGAGCCTGACCGTGGCGTTTCGGGCGGGCATCTGGAACCTTGGCGGCGACGGGCAGTTTCTGCTCGCGGCGGTGATCGTTGCCGCCGCCGCACCGGCGCTGAGCCCCTTGCTGCCGAGCTGGGCAGTGCTCGTGCTCTGCCTGATGTTGGCGACGGCGATCGGTGCGCTCTGGTCGGTCGCTCCGGCGTTGTTGCGCGCTTACCAGGGCGTCAACGAGATCATCACCACCCTGATGATGACGTTTCTCGGCGCGTCCCTGGCCAACGTTCTGGTGAAGCTCGTCTTCCTCGACCCGTCGACGACGGTGCCGCAAACCCGCACTCTCGCCGTGGCGGACAGGTTGCCGAAACTGTTCGGAACGCGGATCAGCGGCGGCCTCGTCATCGGGCTGGTGGCGGTTCTGGCCGTGCACTTCGTCATGACCCGCACCGCCTTCGGCCTGAAGCTACGCGTCGTCGGCGCCAACACCCGCGCGGCCATCCATGCCGGGCTGCCGGTGCCTCGACTAACCCTCGCCGTGTTCGCGATTTCTGCTGGTCTGGCAGGGCTGTCGGGTGCCGTCGAAGTGCTCGGGGTCGAGGGCAATGTGCGCGCCGATTGGAACCCGGCGTTCAGCCTCACGGTTGTGCCCCTGGTGTTCCTGGCGCGCTTCAACGGCTTCGCGTCGATCCTCTTCGTGTTCCTGTTCTCCGTTCTTTCGATCGGCGGCGAGAGTGCGGCCCGTCTTGTCGGCGTGCCAAACTTCTTCACCCTTGTCATTGTCGCCGTGCTGCTGACCCTTTTGGCCCTGGCCGAATATGTCGATCACCGGCATCGCGAACGGACGAGGGCCTGAGCCGTGGATAGCCTCTTCACGCAAGCCTTCCTGATCTCGCTGGTCCTCGGCGCCATCACCGCGGGCGTTCCCTTGCTGCTGGCAGGCCTCGGAGAGCAGATCTCGGAAAAGGCTGGCGTCCTCAACGTCGGCATTGAAGGCATGATGCTGGCCGGCACCTATCTGGGGTTCCTGGTCGCCTACAAGACCGGCTCGATCTGGCTCGGGTTCACGGGCGGCGGGGCGGGCGGACTGCTGGTGGCCGCCCTCATGGCGCTGTTCTGCGTCCGCCTCGGCCTCAATCAGATCGTGATCGGCATCGCGCTGACGATCGGCGCCGAAGGCCTGACCGCGCTTCTGCACCATTTCCAGTTTGCGCAGAGCTATCCGCGACTGCCCGGTGTCGCGACATGGCCCATCCCGGTTCTGGCGAAGATTCCGGTGGCGGGTCCGGCCCTGTTCGACCGCCCCCCTGTCGTCTATCTGGCCGTCGCTCTCGTGTTCCTCCTCGCGGGCCTCTACCGCTTCACCAACCTCGGGCTGAACCTGAAAGCGGCCGGCGACAAGCCCGCGGCCCTGGATGCGGCGGGCGTCGACGTCATCCGGACTCGCACCTTTGCGGTGCTTGCAACCGGGGCGCTGGCCGGCCTCGGGGGTGCCTTCCTGTCCGAGGTCGGCGCCGGCCTCTTCATTCCGTTCATGACCAACGGGGCGGACTTCATCGGCATCGTGCTGGCCATGCTGGCGCGTGGCAATCCGGTTTACGTTCTGCTCGGCGCCCTTCTCTTCGGAGCCTGCCTGTCGATGACGACGGCTCTGCAGGTCGCGGGCGTCGCGATCCCGACCGACGTCATCCAGATGCTGCCCTTCGCTGCTGTCATGGCGGTTCTCGTCGTGTTCGGACGGCGTGCCAGCCTGCCGGCGGCCTTGGGAATACCCTATGTGCGTGGGGCGCGATAATCGATCAGGAGCAAAGGATCATGTCGGACACCAAGGTTTATCTGCTCGATGGCGGCTCGCTCGTGCTCGACGGTTATCACGTGTTCTGGAACCGCGGCCCGGGCGGAGAGATCCGCTTTCCGGTCTACTCGATCCTCGTCGACCATGCCGAAGGCCGCTTCCTGATCGATTCGGGGTTCGACTACGACCACGTCATGAAGGTCCTGCCGTTCGAAAAGCCGATGCAGACCCGGGAGCAGACCGTGCCGGGAGGGCTGGCCCTGCTGGGGCTCGAACCCAAGGACATCGGCGTAGTCGTGAACTCGCATTTCCACTTCGACCACGTCGGAGGAAACAAGTATTTCCCGCTTGCCAAGAAGATCTGCCACAGGGACGAGATCAAGGAAGCGGCCGTGCCGCAACCCTTCGAGGTGCTGGGCTATTCGGACCTCAGTTTTTCGGCCGAGGCCGCCGAAGCTCGAGGCAAGTCGGATCATCTGCGCCAGGGAACGACCCGGCAGAACTCGTCTTTCGAAGGCATCGAGGGCGACGTCGACCTGGCAAAGGGCCTCAAGCTGATTTTCACGCCGGGCCATGCCATCGGCCACTATAGCGTTCTGGTCGAGTTCGGCACGCGTCGGCCGATCCTCTTCACCATCGATGCAGCCTATACGCAGCAGAGCCTGGAAACCTTGTGCCAGGCCTCCTTCCATGTCGACCCGGTGAAGGGTGTCGAATCCATGCGCCGCCTCAACGCTCTGGCGCAGGAGCACGACGCCGAGCTCATGTTCTCGCATGATGCCAAGAACTTCGCGACCTACCGCAAGGGGACGCAATTCTACGGCTGAACAAAAGCGGATCGGGGAGCGAAGCAATGGTTGTCAATACGATACAGGAGGCAGCGTTCACGCTGACTTCGGGCCCAGTGGACGCCTATCCGGCGGTGCTCCGCAATCTTTCCCGGACCGTTCTTTACGACTACGATCCGGCCTTTCTGGCCTTTTACGAACGCGTCAACGAGAAAGCCCAACGGGCGCTTCGTACGTCGGGTCCACCGGTGATCCTGCACGGCGAGCCGGTGCTGGGGCTCGAAGCCGCCGCCGCCTCGCTCATCGCCTCCGACGACGTCGTCCTCAATCTCGCGTCCGGCGTCTACGGCAAGGGCTTTGGTTTCTGGGCCAAGCGCTATTGTGCCGAGTTGGTCGAGGTCGAGGTTCCCTACGATGAAGCGATCGAGCCGGCGCAGGTCGAGGCCGCGCTCGAAGCGAGGCCTGACATTCGCGTCGTTTCGGTCTGCCACCACGATACGCCTTCGGGCACGATCAACCCGGTCCGCGAAATCGGCGAGATCGCCGCCCGTCGCGGGGCCTACCTGATCGTCGATGCCGTGTCCTCGTTCGGCGGTATGGACATCGACCCCGAAGGCTGCCGGGCCGACATCTTCGTCACCGGCCCCAACAAGTGCCTGGGTTGCCCGCCGGGTCTGACGCTGCTCGGCGTGAGCGCCCGCGCCTGGGAGAAGATGAAGGCGAATCGAGATGCGCCGCGCGCCTCGATCCTGAGCATATTGGACTGGGAAAACGCCTGGCGGCGCGACAAGCCTTTTCCGTTCACGCCCTCGGTGGCCGAGATCAACGGTCTGGACGCGGCACTGGATCTTTATCTCGAGGAAGGACCGGAACAGGTCTGGGCGCGACATGCGCTGACCGCCGCGGCCTGCCGGGCGGGCGTGAGCGCCATGGGCCTGTCGATCTGGCCGGCCCGCGAGGAGATCGCTTCTCCCACGACAACGGCCGTGCGTATCCCGGCCGGGGTGGAAGACGCAGCCCTGCGGGCCGCTACCCGTGCCCGCTACGGCGTCATCTTCTCGTCGGGCCGCAGCGAAACGCTCGGCAAGCTGGTTCGCATCGGCCACATGGGCCCGACGGCGCGGCCGCTCTATGCGGTGCTCGCCCTCTCGGCCCTCGGTGGCGCGCTGGGGGCCTTGAGTCACCCCGTCGACATCGGTGCCGGAGTGGCGGCAGCCATGCGGGTCATCGACGCCGCCTCATAAACGCAAGCAGGGGGGTTTGGCATGTCGAGACGCTTCGACAACAAGGTCGCGATCGTGACGGGTGCATCGCAGGGTATCGGCAAAGCCATTGCGGCTCGCCTCGCGCACGAAGGCGCGCGGGTGGCCATAGCGGATATCAACACTCGAGGCGCCGAAACGGTCGCAAAGGCCATCGGCGGGGGGGCCTTTGCGGTGACCTGCGACGTGTCGAGCGAATCCCAGGTTTCGGCGCTTCATGAGGAGACGGAGAAGCGGGCCGGCGGCCTCGACATCCTGGTCAACAATGCAGCCATCGTGCCGTTCATCGCCTGGGACGACGTCGACATCGCCCACTGGCGCAAGCTGATCGACGTCAATCTTACGGGCGTGTTCCTGATGTCGCGCGCCTCGTCCGATATGATGCGGCGGCTTGGCCGCAAGGGCCGCATCG
>JBBPYT010000289.1:0-2228 GCA_038199665.1 Hyphomicrobiales bacterium | reverse complement strand
TCCTCGATCGCCCAGCGGTGGCCTTCAACCTTGACCAAGGTCGCGATGTTGGTTCCGGCCGGGCACCAGGTCGAATAGAAGCTGAGAAGACAGTGGGAGGCCTAGCATGGACGACGGTCTCCCATGGCATGTCATTGAGCAGGATGGGTCGGTCTCCGAACAGTCAACGGAAGAGCTTGCAATCCGTATTCGGGAAGGATCGGTGAGCTCCTCGTCGTATATCTGGCGGGCTGGCATGAGTGACTGGCTTCTAGTCGGCCAAATCCCTGGCCTAAGGTCACCGCCTGAGATGTCGAACGACGTACCTTCCCTCACGGGGGACGAGGACACCGGCAAGCCCTGGCGTGCTTGGCTACGCAACGTTCGGCGTGTGCTTCGTCGGAACATGCAGCGGCTTGAGGAGCGGGTCCGCCGGATTTTCAAACCAAGGTCCTGATGCTGCCATAAGAGGCAGCGCGACATCTGCGCGCTGAGCAACGCTAAGGCAGACTGCACCATGAACGAGGCAGCTCGACGCCGCGGCCCACTCAAGGTCCAGTTGCCGGCTTGGTGCTCGTGACCGCCTCCGACGCAAGAGCAACCTTGAGGTTCCGATTCTGCAGATGATGTATGAGCAGGGATACCCGATCCTGGCCCCAGAAGACCTCTCCATCATCAACCACGAAGGTGGGAACTCCGAACCCGCCAGCCGATAGCACATCCCGCATGTTCTGTTCATGCCGTGCATCCGCCGCGCCATTCTCCATCAGATCGGACAGATCGGCAGAGGACAGGCCGGCCTGCCGTGCCGCGGCGGCAAGCTCCACCTCGGAACGAGGCGGCGCACCTAGCCCGAATGCTGAGTGCAGGATTGCTGCCCCGAACGTTGCGCCGGCACCAAGGAGTTCGGCGGCGACTGCCCACAATGAGATCTGCCGCCAATCGACAGCGGCGAAATCGGGTTCGGCATAGGGGACACAAAGTAGTCTTGCCCAACGCGAGGCGTCGCGTGTGCGGTATGCGCCGTCGTACTGCCCTCGCACAGCTTCCTTAGCAAAAGGATCATTTCCAGCGCGCCGGATCAGATCGGGGCTGTAAACCGCGCGCCATCTGACTACTGCGCCCGCTTCTTGCTCAATTGTCGCGATCCGGGCAGCGGCCAAATAGGAATACCGGCTTCCGGTCCCGAAGAAGAAATCGACCGCTGCCATATTCCATCAAGCCGTGGATCCGAGGCTCACGTCAACATCGGAGAGTCTGGTCTCCCCCTTTATGGATGGCCCGCCCCTCCCCGCGCGGCAGCTGATAGCGTGCTGTTGCAACCCAGGTGAGGACGGAGCGGAACCATGCAGCTTTCCATCATCGGCATCGATCTCGGCAAGACGTCCTGCAGCCTCGTCGGACTGGATGGCGGCGGAAAGGTCGTCCTGCGTCGGCGCATGCGCCGCGACACCGTCGTGCAGTTCTGCTCCAAGTTCTCGGCCTGCGTCGTCGCCATGGAGGCCTGTTGCGGCGCGCACCATATCGGCCGCGCCCTGGCCGGCCAGGGGCACGAGATCCGGCTCATGTCACCTGAATACGTGCGCCCCTACGTGAAGGCGCAGAAGAACGACGACCGTGATGCCGAGGCCGTCGCCGAGGCGGCGAGCCGGCCGACCATGCGCTTTGTCACTCTGAAGTCGGAGGAGCAGCTCGACATGCAGACGCTCCACCGCGTGCGCGACAGGTTGGTCGGCGACCGGACGTCGCTGATGAACCAGATCCGCAGCCTTCTGCTGGAGCGCGGGCACGTGGTTGCGCAGGGCCGGGCGAGGCTGGCGGTCGCCCTTGTCGAACTGCTCGACGGTGAGCAGCGCGTCCTGGCTCCCCGCATGCACGAGCTGATCGCGGACATGCGCCGCCAGTGGGTCGCGCTCGACGAACGCATCAAAGCCTTCGACGCGGAGTTCGCCGCCGCCGCCAGGACACAGGACGGCGCGAAACGGCTCCTGTCCATCCCCGGCATCGGCGCGCTGAACGCGACGGCCCTCGTGGCAGCCATCGGTGACGCGGGCACCTTCGCCCGAGGACGGGACCTCGCAGCCTGGCTCGGCCTCGTGCCGCGTCAAGTGACGACGGGCGGCAGGCCGAAGCTGCTCGGCATCACCAAGCGCGGGAGCAAATACCTGCGCAAGATGCTGATCCAGGGGGCTCGGGCGGCCCTGCCGACCCTGAGGGCCGGGAACACGCGGGTGGGCGCCTGGCTGCGC
>JBBPYT010000288.1:0-3651 GCA_038199665.1 Hyphomicrobiales bacterium | reverse complement strand
GCAGCAGGCCTCCGCGCCGGACAACGTCGCCCGCCAGGCGCTCACCGCCGATTCGTCCGTCGGCTGCACGGGATGCCACCTCGACAAATTTCAGGGCACCGGAACCGTGCCGCGCCTCGCGGGGCAGAGCCGCGACTACCTGGCCAAGACCACGGCTGAATTCCGCAGCGGCACGCGCGGCAACAATCCCGGCATGGCCGACCTGATGAAGGCGACCTCCGAGCCCGATCTTGTTGCGCTTCAGACCTATCTGGCGGGGTTGTAGGATCAGCCCGTCGGCCCTCTCCGACCGAGCCGGGCGAGGCGGCGGCAGGGGGTCACTCTATCGGCGCGATCGGTTCGCCATCGACCCAAACCGCCTCGAGCCGGAGACCGGCATCCAACCGCACCAGGCAGGCGCGGGCGCCGGCTTCGACGCGACCCAGATCGGAGCGGCGCAAATATTCTGCCTGTCGGGTCGAGGTCATGGCCGAGGCCTGTTCCAGCGTAAGCCCGATCTTCACGACATTGCGGAACGCGTCCAGCAACGTAATGGCGCTGCCGGCCAAGGTTATTTCGTCCTCCAGCGTGACGCGAAGGCCCTTCTTGACCACCCGGTGTCCGCCCCAATGGTGCAGCCCGTCCGGCAGCCCAGCCGAGGTCGCATCCGAGATCGCGTAGAGGCGCGGAATGGCCCGGTAGGCTGCCAGGACGACGGTCGGATGGACATGCAGCAGGTCGCAGATCATTTCGGCGAAGTCACCGTGGGCGAGCGCATAGGCGGCGATCCCGGGGGATCTATGGTCGACGCCCGACATGGCGTTGAAGAGATGCGTGAAGCCCGAGCAGCCGCGGCGAAAGCCCTCGCCCGCCTGTTCTGCCGTCGCGAGACTATGGGCGATCTGCACCCGGCAACCCAGGGCCGACAAGGCTTCGATGACCTCCAGGCCACCAGGGATTTCGGGCGCTACGGTGGCGACGAGCAGCGGATAGCGCTCGGCCCAGCGCTTCGCCAGGGCGGGGTCCCCGGCCAGAGCCTCGGGTTCCTGCGCCCCGAGCTTCTGCGGATTGATGAAGGGACCTTCGAGGTGAGCGCCGAGCACGATGGCCTCGCCGGGGCGCCGCTCGGTTTTCACCGCCTTGATGGCGGCCAGCGCCTCCTCGATGACCGGCGCGCGGGCGGTCGCGGTGGTCGGCGCCATGGCGGTGGTCCCGCGCGCCGCGTGGAACCGGACGAGGCCGCGCACCGCAGTCTCCCCGCCCTGCCAATCGTGGCCGCCGCCGCCGTGCACGTGCAGGTCGATGAAGCCGGGCAGGATGTAGGGTGGCTCCGGCCGTTCACCCGCCGCCAGAGCGCTGCCGATGACGCCGGAGATCATCGGCCCGGCGAAACCGACCCGGCCCACGACCCATCCCCTGGGAGTGAGCACGCTTCCCTCGGGCGCCGAAGTCGTGTCGTTGCTCATCACTGTTCCCCCGTGTCGCTGCCGAACAGGCTCGCCCGTTCCTCCGGCGCCCGCCCTGAGGCGACCAGCCAGCAGCCGGCGAGCGCATCGGCTTCCGGCTTGCGGATGTCGCGGCCGATCACGGCGGCCAGATACTGTTGCAGCGGCTCGACGAGACCCCCGGCGGCGTAAAGCGGAACGTCCGCGGCGTCCAGCACCCTGACCAGGGCCGCCAGAAGCTCGACCGCGCGATTGCGGATCCGCAAGGCCTCGGGGTCGCCTCGGAGGGCCTCCCCGAGCACGGTCGGCGCGAGCGCTCCGAGGCGGTCCGGACCGAGGTCCTTCAGCCATCCACCTGCGATCGCCTGGGTGCCGCC
The DNA here is from genome assembly GCA_038199665.1 of Hyphomicrobiales bacterium. Taxonomy (GTDB): domain Bacteria; phylum Pseudomonadota; class Alphaproteobacteria; order Rhizobiales; family Beijerinckiaceae; genus Lichenihabitans. The sequence continues at coordinate 1,850 of JBBPYT010000288.1, read as the reverse complement.
GAGCGCCGCGAGTACGGCCCGCGACAGGCCGTCATGCGGAACGACGCCATCGAGCGCCGCGAGGCAATGGCGAAGTCCCGCCCTGCCGATCCAGGAGCTGCTGCCGCGGTCGCCCGCCACCCAGCCCCAGGCGTCGCGCTGAATCGAGCGACCGCCCGCGTAGAGTCGATGGCCGGCGATCCCGGTTCCGATGATCGCCAGGGCGCAGGGCACGCCGCCGCCCGCGCCGATCAATGCCGCGTAGCCGTCGCTCATGGCCGAGACAGCTTCGAAGCGGGGACATTCCGCCAGGAACGCGTCCCGGGCTACCGGGACATAAAGGCCGGCCGCGCCGATGGCCAGCGTGACGCCCGCAAGGTCGTCCGGATCGCGGCCCACCGCCGAACAACACCGCTGCCAAAGATCAGCCAGGCTGGCCAGCGCACGCGCCCGGTTGGTCGACGGATTGCAAGGGCCGCTTTCGGCCGAAGCCAAATCCCGCCCGTCGCGGTCCACGAGGCGGGCCCGGCTGCGCGTGCCGCCGCCGTCGACGCATAAGGAGAGCGCTTCAGCCAAGTCGATCGCCTAAAGCTCGACGATCCGCTTTTCGCGGATGCTCAGGTCGGCCGCCAGCACGATCTTCAGGCTGTTCACAGCCGCTTCCATGTGCTCGGACAGGTCTTCGTCGTTGCGGATGGCATTCAGCAGGAACGCCTGCTCGCGCTCGCAGATCTCGTCGTGGCTCGGTTCGTCCGAGGTCGATATGAGATCGTCGCCTTTGACCAGCGACTGGTCCGGGTTCAGGGCCGAATGGTGCCAGCGGATCGCGTTGGTCTTGCCGTGCGTGTCCATGCTGGAGGACGAGGTCGTCGATGCCCCCTGCGCCGTGCCGGCGCCCTGCTCGGGCATGACGATCGAAACGCTGCCTTTCGGCCCGACGACGTCCTTCACGAAGAAGGCCGTTTCGCTGATCATCGGACCCCAGGCCGCCTCGTACCAGCCCACCGAGCCATCGTCGAAGAACACCTGCAACTGGCCGTAATTGTACATGTCCTCGGCGATCTCGTCGGACAGCCGGACCCCCATCCCATGCACGCGCACCGGCTTGGCCCCGGTCATCTGGCACATGACATCGACGTAGTGCACCCCGCAATCGACGATCGGCGAACAGGATTTCAGCAGGTTCTTGTGCCACGTCCAGGCCTCGCCGATCGACTGCTGATTGAGGTTCATGCGCATGACCAGCGGCTTGCCGAGCCCGCGCGCGATCTCCACCAGCCTGATCCAGGACGGGTGCTGGCGTAGCGCATAGCCGACGGCGAGCTTGCGGCCGAGCCGCCGGGCGGTGTCGACCACGCGCTGCGCATCCGCGGCGTTGTCGGCCAGCGGCTTTTCGATGAACACATGCGCGCCGCTTTCGAGCGCCCGCAAGGCAAAATCCGCGTGCGTGTCGGGCCAGGTATTGATCGAGACGACGTCGGGCTTGAGGGTCGCAAGCGCCTCCCGATAGTCGGCGAAGCGCGGCAGATGCGACCAGCTCGGCGGCAGATCATGGCGCTGGGCGACGCCCCTGGCGCAAAGGCCGGCAAGCTCGAAGCCGTCGAGCCTTTCGTAGGCACGCCCGTGCGACAGGCCCATATGGCCGAGCCCGACCACCAGCACGCGCAAGTTCTTCGGCATTTTCCATTCTCCCGGGAGGGTGTAGCGCCGCGAGCCTTCCATCTCAGTCGGTGAGCCGCGCATAGGCGGCCGCCAGGACCAGGATGATGGCCCCGTAGAGGATCTGCTTCACCGGCTCGGAGACGTCGAGCAGGGTCAATAGGCTGGTCAGTACGGTCAGGATGATGGCCCCGACGATGCTGCCCGAGTAG
>JBBPYT010000287.1:0-8063 GCA_038199665.1 Hyphomicrobiales bacterium | reverse complement strand
GCATGTAGATGTAGCCGACCGTCACCTTTCGATCGAAGGCCTCTCCCGTGCGGCCGTCGTGGAGAGTCACCTGTCCGGACGAATCGAGCCCGGCCTGTTCAAGCAATTCGACGATGTCTGCCTCGTGCGCGCCGTCGAACACCGGGGTTGCGATCGGAACGCCGCGCCGCAGGTTCTGCCCGAGTTCCACCGTGTCGGCATCGTCGAGCGAGCTGATGGTCTCGTCGTTGCCGTAGAGGTCGCCGAGCTTGCGGCGCAACGGCTGCATGTCGCCGAGCCGAAGATAGGCGTCCACTGCCTCGCCCACCTGCTTGCCGAGGCCGGCGCAAGCCCAGCCCAGGTGCGTTTCGAGAATCTGGCCCACGTTCATCCGGCTCGGAACGCCGAGCGGGTTCAATACGATGTCCACCGGCTGCCCGTCCGCCAGGAACGGCATATCCTCCTGCGGCACGATCTTCGACACCACACCCTTGTTGCCGTGGCGGCCCGCCATCTTGTCACCGGGCTGGATCTTGCGTTTCACAGCCACGAAGACCTTGACCATCTTCATGACGCCAGGGGGCAGCTCGTCGCCGCGCTGCAGCTTCTCGACCTTGTCCAGGAAACGGCTTTCGAGCCCCTTCTTGGCTTCGTCGTACTGCTTCCGCATGGCCTCGATCTCGGCCATGACCGCATCGTCCTGCACCGCGAACGTCCACCACTGCGAACGCGGATAGGTTTCGATGACCTCGCGGCCAAGCGACGTGTCCTTCCTGAAGCCTTTCGGCCCCGCAATGGCCACCTTGCCGGTCAGGACCGACACGAGCCGGGCGTAGACGTTGCGATCGAGGATCGCCAGTTCGTCGTCGCGGTCCTTCGCGAGCCGTTCGATCTCCTCGCGCTCGATCGCTTGCGCTCGCTCGTCCTTGTCGACGCCGTGCCGGTTGAACACGCGAACTTCGACGATCGTGCCCTGCACCCCGGGCGGAACCCGGAGCGAGGTGTCGCGGACGTCGGAGGCTTTCTCGCCGAAGATGGCGCGTAGCAGCTTCTCCTCCGGCGTCATCGGGCTTTCGCCCTTCGGTGTGATCTTGCCGACCAGGATATCGCCCGCCTGCACTTCGGCACCGATATAGACGATCCCCGCCTCGTCGAGGTTCTTCAGCGCTTCCTCGGAAACGTTGGGGATATCGCGCGTAATTTCTTCCGGCCCGAGCTTGGTGTCGCGCGCCATCACTTCGAATTCCTCGATATGAATCGAGGTGAAGACGTCCTCCTTCACGATCTTCTCGGAGAGAAGAATGGAATCTTCGAAGTTGTAGCCGTTCCACGGCATAAAGGCGACGAGCACGTTGCGGCCGAGAGCCAGATCGCCGAGATCGGTCGATGGGCCGTCCGCAATGATGTCGCCCTTGCTCACGCGGTCGCCGACCCGCACCAATGGCTTCTGGTTGATGCAGGTCGATTGGTTGGATCGCTGAAACTTCATCAAACGATAGATATCGACGCCCGGCTTCGCGGCGTCGAGCTCTTCGGTGGCACGGATCACGATGCGGGTTGCGTCGATCTGATCGATGACGCCCGTCCGTCGCGCCGCGATGGCCGCGCCCGAATCGCGCGCCACCACGGCTTCCATTCCGGTCCCGACCAGCGGCGCATCGGCCTTGACCAGCGGCACCGCCTGGCGCTGCATGTTGGAACCCATCAGCGCACGGTTGGCGTCGTCGTTCTCGAGGAACGGAATCAACGCAGCCGCGACGGACACCAGTTGCTTCGGCGACACGTCCATGAAGTCGACGCGATCCCGCGCCACCAGCATCACGTCGCCAGCATGGCGGCAGATCACCAGATCTTCGACGAGCGCGCGCTCGCCGTCGACCGGTGCGTTGGCCTGCGCCACGTAATGTTTGGTTTCCTCCATGGCCGACAGATAGACCACGTCCTCGGTCACCTGCCCGTCCTTCACGCGGCGATACGGCGCTTCGATGAAGCCGTATTTATTGACCCGCGCGAAGGTCGCGAGCGAATTGATCAGGCCGATGTTCGGCCCCTCCGGGGTCTCGATCGGGCAGATCCGGCCATAATGCGTCGGATGCACGTCGCGCACCTCGAAGCCCGCGCGTTCGCGGGTCAGGCCGCCCGGGCCGAGCGCCGACAGGCGTCGCTTGTGGGTGATCTCCGACAGCGGATTCGTCTGGTCCATGAACTGCGACAGCTGCGAGGAGCCGAAGAACTCGCGCACGGCTGCGGCCGCCGGCTTGGCGTTGATCAGGTCCTGCGGCATGACCGTGTCGATGTCGACCGAGGACATCCTCTCCTTGATGGCACGCTCCATGCGGAGGAGACCGAGCCGGTACTGGTTCTCCATCAGTTCGCCGACTGACCGGACACGGCGGTTGCCGAGATGGTCGATATCGTCGATTTCGCCGCGACCGTCGCGCAAATCGACGAGAGCCCTCGACACCGCCAGGATGTCCTCCTTGCGCAGCACCCGGACCGTATCGGCGGCATCGAGGTCGAGCCGCATGTTCATCTTGACCCGTCCGACCGAGGACAGATCGTAGCGCTCGGAGTCGAAGAACAGCGAGTGGAACATCGCCTGCGCCGTGTCGATTGTCGGCGGCTCGCCCGGACGCATCACCCGGTAGATGTCGAACAGCGCTTCTTCGCGCGACGAGTTCTTGTCCACCGCCAAGGTGGTGCGAATGTAGGGACCGATGTTGATGTGGTCGATGTCGAGAATGGGCAACTCTTCGAAGCCGGCCTCCAGCAGGGTGGGCAGGGTCTTGGCCGTGATCTCGTCGCCGGCCTCGGCGAAGATCTCGCCCGTTTCCGGATTGTACAAGTCCTCGGCCAGATATTGTCCGTAAAGATCCTCGTCCTGCGCTCGAACGGCCTTGATGCCCCTCTCCCCGAGCAGGCGTGCCGAACGGGCGGTCAGCTTCTTGCCGGCCTCCATGACGACTTCGCCGGAGTCGGCGTCGATGAGGTCGACCGATGTCTTCGTGCCCTTGAGGCGGTCGGCGCTGAACGGCACGCGCCAGCCGTCGGCCGTGTGCTCGTAGCGAACCGTCGTGTAGAACGTCGACAGGATTTCCTGGCCGTCCATGCCCAGGGCATAGAACAGCGACGTGACCGGAATTTTCCGTCGCCGGTCGATGCGGGCGTAAACGACATCCTTCGCGTCGAATTCGATATCGAGCCAGGAGCCCCGATAGGGAATGATGCGGGCCGCGAACAGTAGCTTGCCGCTCGAATGGGTTTTTCCCTTGTCGTGATCGAAAAACACACCCGGGCTGCGGTGCATCTGCGACACGATCACACGTTCGGTGCCGTTCACGATGAACGTTCCGTTCGATGTCATGAAGGGCATGTCGCCCATGTAGACATCCTGTTCCTTGATGTCCTTCACTGATTTGGCGCCCGTATCCGGATCAACATCGAAGACGATGAGGCGGAGCGTAACCTTCAGTGGTGCAGCAAAGGTCATGCCGCGCTGACGGCATTCGTCGACGTCGAATTTGGGCTGTTCGAACTCGTACTTTACGAAGTCGAGCAAGGCCGTGCCGGCAAAATCCGACACCGGGAACACCGACCTGAAGACCGACTGGAGGCCCTCGTCAGGCCGGCCACCTTGCGGTTCATCCACCAGCAGGAACTGATCGTAGGAGGCCTTCTGCACCTCGATCAGATTGGGCATTTCGGCCACTTCGCGAATGTGGCCGAAGAATTTGCGGACCCGTTTCCGGCCGGTGAACGTTTGCGCCATGTCGCTCCTCGTGCATCTGCTGTGGCGGCGAGGCTCCAAGCTAATCGCCTGGCAGCCGCCTGGCCGTGCCGCACTCGGGCGGCGTCATCGCCCGTATGCCGGCCTTCGGCCATCGTGAAGTCCCGGCAACGGCCCAAGTCCGTCGCCAAACGCGGCAAAGGTCCCGGAGAATCTCCCCGGGACCGGAATGTCAATCCGACGAATGGAGCGCGGAAAGTTCCGCGCCGATTCTCATCTGACGGTTACTTGAGCTCGACCTTGGCGCCCACCTTCTCAAGCTGAGCCTTGAGCTTCGCCGCATCGTCCTTGGAAACACTTTCCTTGACCGGCTTCGGCGCGCCCTCCACCAGGTCCTTGGCTTCCTTCAGACCCAGACCCGTGATGGCACGAACCTCCTTGATCACTTCGATCTTCTTGTCGCCGATAGCGGCCAGAACGACAGTGAACTCGGTCTGCTCCTCAACCGGAGCGGCCGCAGCGGCCGGGCCTGCCGCAACCGCCACGGTTGCCGCAGCAGCCGAAACGCCCCACTTCTCTTCGAGCATCTTGGCCAGTTCGGCGGCTTCGAGGACCGTTAGAGAGGAAAGGTCGTCGACGATTTGCGTAAGATTTGCCATTTGGGATGATCCTGATGTTTGGTTCGATGAATGAGAATTCAAGTGCCCGGGTCAGGCTATGTCGCGCTCAGGCCGCTTCGCGGTCCGCGACGGTGTCGCGTTCGGCATAGGCGTTGAATACGCGGGCCAGTTTCCCGGCCGGAGCCGTGGTCAACCGCGCCAGCTTGGTCGCCGGGGCCTGGATGAGCCCGACCAGCCTGGCGCGCATTTCGTCGAGCGACGGCATGGTGGCGAGTGCCCTGACGCCAGAGACGTCGAGAGCCGTGCTTCCCATTGCGCCGCCCAGGATGACGAACTTGTCGAAATCCTTGGCGAAGGCGACGGCGGTCTTGGGCGCCGCCACCGGATCGTCCGAATAGGCGATGAGCGTCGGCCCCTGCATCAGCGCACTGATGGAAGCGACGTTCGTACCTTCGAGGGCGATCTTGGCGAGACGATTCTTACTGACCTGCACCTTTGCTCCGGCGTCGCCCATCTGCTTGCGCAGCCGTTGTAGCTGCGCGACAGTCAAGCCGGAGTAGTGAGCCACGACCACCACTGATGCTTTCTGGAAAACATCATTCAGGTGGGCGACCAGCTCTTTCTTTTCCGCTCTGTCCAAAGTTTAAAACTCCGCTTGCGAAGTCTAGCCTCGCGACCGCACATTCGTTCCGGCGTCGTTCCTGACGGATTGACCGCCAGCCGCAATGCCGCCCTATGTGCCTGCCCCCGGAGCTTTGCTGCATCCGGACAGAAGGATCGAACCAAATTCAGGGGTGCGGAGCACCCTTTCTCGCAATCCGGCTATCACCGTCTATGCGGGCCTCCGATCCGAAGTCTCAAGAGCGACGGTTCGAAATTCAAGCACGCCGCGACGGGTCGCAGCTCAGCACCAGCAGTCTTGGACAGGACACGGCCGGACGAGATGCGAAAGAACCTTCCGCACCCCCCCGGCCATTCCACCGTCTTCCCATTCACTTTGAAGTTCATGTTCAGACGGACGTTTCGAAGCCACAAATGGGCTCCGCGTCACCTCTTAACGGGTTTGACAGCACCTGCCAAGAGGCCTCTTTTCGTTTTCACCTGCCCAGCGATGCCGGTCAAGCCTTCGCCCACGGCTCCGCTACGCGCCCGAAAGCGTTGCCGGATCGACTTTCACGCCCGGCCCCATCGTCGACGAGATCGCGACGCGCTGGATGTAGGTGCCCTTGGCGCCCTGCGGCTTGGCCTTGGCTACTGCGTCCACGAAGGCCTTGATATTTTCCACGAGCTTGGCATCCTCGAAAGACGCCTTGCCGACGCTGCCCTGGATGATGCCCGCCTTTTCGACGCGGAACTCGACGGCGCCACCCTTCGATGCCTGCACGGCGGCCGCAACGTCCATCGTCACGGTGCCGACCTTCGGATTCGGCATCAAACCGCGTGGCCCGAGCACCTTGCCCAAGCGGCCGACCAGCGGCATCAAGTCGGGCGTTGCGATGCACCGATCGAAGTCGATGGTTCCGCCCTGGACCGAGGTCACCAGGTCTTCCGCACCGACCACGTCGGCGCCTGCGGCCCGCGCTTCGTCGGCTTTGGCCCCGCGCGCGAAAACCGCCACCCGAACGGTCCGGCCGGTGCCGTTCGGCAGGTTCACGACGCCTCGGACCATCTGATCCGCATGTTTGGGATCGACGCCGAGATTCATGGCGATCTCGACGGTTTCGTCGAATTTGGCCTTGGCGCGCACCTTCACCAGCGTCACGGCCTCGCCGAGGCCATAAAGCTTGATGCGATCGATACCCTCGCGTGCGTTGGCGATTCTCTTTCCGACATGTGCCATGATCTTACCCCACCACCTCGAGGCCCATGGACCGGGCGGAACCCTCGATCATCGCCATCGCGGCTTCGACCGTTGCGCAATTCAGATCGACGATCTTCTTCTCGGCGATCTCGCGCACCTGTTCACGAGTGACCCTCCCGGCCGAGCCGCGGCCCGGGGTCTTCGATCCGCTCGTGATGCCGGACGCCTTTTTCAGGAAGTGGGACACCGGAGGCAGTTTCAACTCGAACGTGAAGGAACGGTCCTGGTAGGCGGTGATGACCACCGGGATCGGCGATCCCTTCTCCATCTGCGCGGTCCGCGCGTTGAAAGCCTTGCAGAATTCCATGATGTTGAGGCCGCGCTGACCGAGGGCGGGCCCGATCGGCGGTGATGGGTTGGCGCTTCCGGCCGGGACCTGAAGCTTCACGTAACCCGTGATTTTCTTCGCCATCGTCTACTCCGAATGTGACCCCGTCTCATCAGCGTGAGGGGGTCGTTTCAGGTCCGTGGTGCACCGCGATTCCGACTGGCGATCGGAGACGGCTCCCACATGCATGCCGGCTTGCCGCGACCGGCAGTTGCCGACCGGCCATCGCCAAGCCGTTTTCCGGTCAGAGCTTTTCCACCTGACCGAATTCTAGATCCACGGGCGTTGCACGCCCGAAGATCGACACCGCAACCTTGACGCGGGATCGACCCTCGTCGACTTCCTCGACGATGCCGTTGAAAGACGCGAACGGCCCATCGGCGACGCGCACCTGCTCGCCGATCTCGAAGCTGATCGAGGATTTCGGCCGGTCCACGCCTTCCGCCACCTGCCCCTTGATCCGGTCTGCCTCGGCATCGCTGATCGGCATGGGCTTGTTGTCGGCGCCCAGAAAGCCGGTCACCTTCGGCGTGTTCTTGATCAGATGGTACACATCGTCGGTCAAATCGGTGCGGACCAGCACGTAGCCGGGGAAGAACTTCCTCTCGGAGTTCACCTTTCGACCGCGCTTCACCTCGATGAAGTGCTCCGTCGGCACAAGTATCTCTTCGAATTTGTCGGCCAGCCCGCGCTGCGCCGCCCCTTCCCGAATGGACTCGGCCACCTTCTTTTCGAAGTTCGAGTAGGCGTGCACGATGTACCAACGCATGCTCATGTATGACACTCGATCTCAGAGCCGAACCGTCGATCTTTCAGCGACCAAAGCCGAGGACCAGCGACACCGCGTAGTGGATGACTTGGTCCACCGCGACGAAGAAAATGGCCGCCAGCACGACCATGACCAGAACCATGGCGGTGGTGATCAGCGTTTCGCGCCGGGTCGGCCATGTCACCTTGCCGCCTTCGGCGCGGACTTCCTGGATGAATTGGAACGGATTAGCCATGGGTCGTCCGAGCGGCACAACAAACAAGCCGCGTAACGCAGCACCTTTCGGCGCCGCAAAATGAAGAGCGGCGCGGAACCGGTCGGTTGCGCGCCACTTGGCCTCATATACCGGCGAGCGGCGCCGCGTCCAATGAAAAATGCGGTCGGGCGGTTTACCCGGCGACTGTCTGGCAGGAGTGGAGGGACTCGAACCCCCAACCCCCGGTTTTGGAGACCTTCCAAAGCCCGTTTCAGGCCGTTTCTAACCTGTGCACGCGTGTCCACTTCTCCCCTGCATTCAATCGGTTAGCGGTTCAGGCTGTTTCGCGGAGGTTCAATGAGCTTCGATTTCCTGAACCCCCGTGAACCCCCGACGCACTTTTTTGACCTGTGCGCGAGGGCGAGATGGGGAACGCCAAATGCCAGTCCTGACCCTCACTTCTCAGTTCATCAAGGGCCTGAAGCCGCCCCGGACGGGTCGGGCCGAATACTGGGATAGCGCAACCCCTGGTTTGTGCATTCGGGTCACCGCCGCGGGCGCCGCCTCGTGGTCATTCCGTTAT
>JBBPYT010000286.1:0-19068 GCA_038199665.1 Hyphomicrobiales bacterium | reverse complement strand
AGGACGATCTTGCCGATGTGATCGCCGGCTTCCATGCGCCGGTGGGCCTCGGCGGCCTGATGCAATGGATAGGTCGCCTCGATCACCGGCTTCACCTTGCCGCTCTCCAAAAGCGGCCAGACCTTTTCTTCCAGCGCCTGCGCGATGACGGTCTTTTCGGCGACGGTGCGGGGCCGCAGGGTCGAGCCGGTGTGGATCAGGCGCTTCATCATCAGCGGCATGAAATTCACCTCCGCCTTGGCGCCTTCCAGGAAGGCGATTTGCACGATCCGGCCCCGCTCGGCCGCAGCCTGATAATTGCGCCCGACGTAGGAGCCGCCGATCATGTCGAGGATCACATCCACCCCCTTGCCGGCCGTCGCCTCCTTGACGACCGCGACGAAGTCTTCCCTCTTGTAGTCGATGGCGCGGTCGACGCCGAGCTTGCGGATCGCCTCACATTTCGCCTCGCTCCCCGCGGTCGCGAGGACCTTGGCGCCGAAGGCCTTGCCGAGCTGGATCGCCGTGGTGCCGATGCCCGAGGAACCTCCGTGCACCAGCAGGGTTTCGCCGGCAGCAAGCCGGCCATGGTCGAACACGTTGACCCAGACGGTGAAGAAGGTTTCGGGCAGCGCGCCCGCCTCGATCATCGACAGCCCCCGGGGAACCGGCAGAGCCTGCGGTTCGGGTGTCGTGACGAAGGGCGCGTAGCCGCCCCCGGGCACGAGCGCGCAAACCTTGTCTCCGATCCTGAACCGGCTCGCACCTTCGCCGCAGGCCACGACCTCGCCGGCAGCTTCGAGACCGGGCAGATCCGACGCGCCGGGCGGCGGCGGGTAAGCCCCCGAGCGCTGGAGGACGTCCGGACGATTGATGCCGGCGGCCTCGACGGCGATCAGGATTTCGCCTTTGCCCGGCCGGGGCACCGGGCGGATTTCAGGCTTCAGCACCTCGGGGCCGCCCGGCTCGGTGATGGCGATGGCGGTCATGGTGTCGGGCAGGGTCATTGGGCTCTCCGGGACGTCGTGCGTTTGAGGTTGGGGCGCCGGCGTGGTTGCGTCCAGCCATGCCGGTCTCCCGACGAGGCCAAGACGGCGTTCATCGGGTCCGCTTGCCAAGCCGACGCCCCGCGTTTAGTGGATCGCGCCATCCCATGAAACTCCGCGAGGATCCATGCCGACGCACAAACTCTTCCTGCTGCCCGGCGACGGCATAGGACCGGAAGTCATGGCGGAGGTCGAGAAGATCCTGGCATGGTTCGGGCAATCCGGCATCGCCCGGTTCGATGTCGATCGCGGTCTCGTCGGCGGCTGCGCCTACGACGCTCACGGCGCCGCGATCAGCGAAGCCGACATGCAGCGGGCGCGGGCCGCCGACGCGGTGCTGCTCGGCGCGGTCGGCGGCCCCAAGTGGAACGACGTACCCTACGCTGTCCGTCCCGAAGCCGGCCTTCTGCGGCTGCGCAAGGAACTCGGCCTGTTCGCCAACCTGCGCCCGGCCATCTGCCATCCGGCCCTCGCCGATGCGTCCTCGCTCAAGCGCGAGGTGGTCGAAGGGCTCGACATCCTGATCGTGCGCGAGTTGACCGGGGGCGTGTATTTCGGCGAGCCCAAGGAAATCGTCGACCTCGGCAACGGCCAGAGGCGCGGGGTCGACACGCAGGTCTACGACACTTACGAGATCGAGCGCATCGCGCGCGTCGCCTTCGAACTCGCCCGGCAGCGCGGCAACAAGGTCACGTCATCCGAAAAACGGAACGTGATGAAGACCGGGGTCTTGTGGTTCGAGACCGTCAATGCCCTGCACGCCCGCGAATATCCGGACGTCGAGCTCAACCATCAGCTCGCCGACGCTTTGGGCATGCAGCTTGTCCGCTGGCCCAAGCAGTTCGACGTGATCGTGACGGACAACCTGTTCGGCGATATGCTGTCGGATGTTGCGGCGATGCTGACCGGATCGCTAGGCATGTTGCCATCGGCTTCGCTCGGCGAAATCGATCCCGCGACGGCGCGCCGCAAAGCGCTCTACGAGCCGGTTCACGGGTCCGCTCCCGACATTGCGGGAAAAGCTCTGGCCAACCCGCTCGCCATGCTTGGCTCCCTGGCCATGGCGCTCCGCTATTCCTTCGGCATGAACGCCGATGCCGACATGGTCGACAAGGCCATCGGCCTTGCGCTCGCTGACGGGTTTCGCACGCAGGATATCGTCGGCCCGGGGGGCACGGCCGTTTCGACGGCCGCCATGGGCGATGCGGTCCTCGGATCCCTCGTCGACCTCAGGGCATGAAGTCGAGGCTGTTCCCGGACTCGTATCGCGGATTGTAGGGCAGGTCGAAACGGCCCGGAAGCGTTGATTCGCCGAAACGCGCCGGCTCGTAGCTGTTGTAGATCGGCTGGTGCTCGGTCGTGTTCGCGGTCAGATATTCGTTGTCGGCGCCCACCTCGACCACATTGCCGGGATCGAGGAAGCTGCGCTTCTTCACGGTCAAAGGCGGAGCCTTGACTTCGGCGAGAAGCACCGAGCGACTCGCGTGCGCCAGCACCCGGACGTGCCGAACATGCCTGTCCTGAGCGGTTGCGGCGCCCGTGGCAAGAACCGTGAGGGCGACCGCAACGCCAGCGAGCGGGGAAAAACGAATTGGCATGAGGTCCTCGTCGGCAGTCGTCTATCGACAAGACAATCGAAAGCTTGACATTAAGTTTCTCTTCTACGCCGTTTTTGACGGTTCGCCAGCTACCTTTTGGTCGCGACCTGGCCCAAGAGCCCCTTTAGCGGCGGCCGGCTGGTGTTGGCATCGAGCCACGTGGTTTTCGCGCCCGCAGCGGTCAAGGACGAGGGCGCGCAGTCGGCACCGCGTCGGCGCTCGGCCGCGACGAAGAGGTTCTGCAACGCCGTGTCTTCGCCCGCCGACTCGATGTCGATACGATCGATCACGCAGCCGAGCGAATCGCGCCCGATCGGCCTGTCCGCGGCACCGCAGACGAACCCCGAAATACGCAGGATGGCGGCTTCGCCGTGCGAGCTGCGGAAGCCCAGACAGGGCGTCGGCATGCGGTCGTAGACGAGCCGAAGGTCCGCCGCCTCGAAAGCGCCGAAGCGGGTGGCCAACGCCGTCGGTGCGCTGGCGCGGGTGAGACCGAGACCGCTCTCTTGGCCCAGTCGGTCGAGGTCGGCCCCGAACGCCAGCGGCGCCGTCGCCTCGGTGCCGGTTCGATAGAGCGAAAGCCTGAGGTAGGGTTGGTCACCTTGCAGGTTGCCGAAGGTCAGGACGTCCTCCCGACCGCCGCCCGTAGCATGACGGCGAGCGATGTAGTTGAGGGGCAGCCTGGCGAACTCCGTGCCGGCGAGGCCGTAAAGCTGGATCGGGCGGTTGACCTCGATCCAGGACCGCGAGGGAGCGCGCGGATGTTGGCCGGAACCGCTCGACTCGACAATGAGGGACGCCGAACCCAGCACCAATCCGGTGAGTACGACCAGGGCGACGATCTTGCCGATCGACCCCGCGGCCCTCCGGAAGCCGGACCCGCGCCATGGTTGCGCGGCGGGTTTTTCGGTTTCGAGCCAAGCCGCAGAACCGAAACTCTCGAGACTCGTCATGTCCTGGCCCCACATCCATCATGCGGATGTTGGGCCAGAATCTGCCGAACCGGCGTGAGCCGGCCGTTACCTTGGGCGAGGAACTTGGGAACAGGGTCAACGAGCGGTTACGAACGTAGTCGGCCGGTGCCGCGATTGAGGCGGGCAGGGCGGCAGCGCCGCGCAGGCCCATGAAGCCGCAGCGAAAGAAGGGCTTTTCGGAATACATCCATCATGAAAGAACCGAGCGTAGTGTCGGTACGGCGGTCCGGCAGGGAGCACGGCTTTGCTGACAGGGCTGCTCAGGGGGCTCCCATGCTGACCGACGAAGTCCAGCGCTCGCTCCGCCGCATGGGCCTGATGGAGGCCGGCGATACCGCCGTTTTCACCCCGCTGGCTGGAGGTGTCTCGTCCGACATTTATCTCGTCGAGGTCGCGGGGCGCCGGTTCTGCATCAAGCGTGCCCTCGCCAGGCTCAGGGTCGACGCTGTCTGGGAAGCTCCGATCGGCCGCAATGCCGCGGAGGCGGCCTGGATGCGGGCGGTGGGACGATGGCTGCCGCGAGCCGCACCGGCGGTTCTGGGGGAGGATGCCGAAGCCGGCCGCTTCGGCATGGCCTACCTGCCGCCGGACGATCATGCGGTTTGGAAGGGCGAACTGATGAAGAGCCGCATCGACCTGGAGTTCGCCGCCGCGGTCGGACGCGACCTGGCCAAGATCCACGCCTGCAGCGCCCGCGATCCTGGGGTGCAGGCGGCTTTCGCCCATGACCGGACCTTCGAAGCCATCCGGATCGAGCCTTATTTGCGGTCCACAGGTCGCGTCCACCCTGGTCTCGCGCCCCGCCTGGAGGCTCTGGCCGCCACGACGCTCGATACGAAACACGGGTTGATGCACGGCGACGTCAGTCCCAAAAACATCCTCTGTGGTCCGGACGGCCCGGTTTTCCTCGACGCGGAATGCGCCTGTTACGGCGACCCGGCCTTCGATCTTGCCTTCTGTCTCAACCACCTGCTGCTGAAGGGCGCCCGAAGGGGAGCGGATCGGGTCGGTTACGTTGCGGCTTTCGAGGCTCTGGTACAGGCCTACGCGCCCGGAGCGACGTGGGAACATTGGGACGCTTTGGAGGCCCGCGCCGCGGCACTGCTGCCGGCCCTTTTTCTCGCCCGTATCGACGGCAAGTCTCCCGTCGAATACCTGACCAGCGACGCGGAAAGGAACGCCGTGCGCCGCCATGCACTGCCGTTGATTGCCAAGCCCGTAAACCGCCTCGGCGACATCGCCGCATCCTGGGTCCGCGCGTCGTGACGGAGCCGGCGATCGTCAACGTCCATGCGCGTCGCATCTGGGATTCGCGCGGGCGCCCCACCGTCGAGGCGGAAGTGACGCTGAGCGACGGAACGATCGCGCGCGGGATTGCGCCGGCGGGCGCGTCCCGCGGTACGCGCGAAGCAGTCGACCGGCGCGACGGCGGCGAACGATTCGGCGGCTTCGACGTGCAGGATGCGCTCGGCAGCATCCGGCGCGAAATCGCTCCGGCGCTGCACGGCCTCGATCCGTTCGACCAGGAAAGCGTCGACTCCTGTCTGGTTGCGCTCGACGGAACGTCGACCAAGCAACGGCTCGGCGGCAATGCCACGGTCGCGGTGTCCCTGGCCGTGCTGCATGCCGCCGCCGCGAGCCGCGGGCTGCCGCTGTGGCGCTACGTCGGCGGAGATGACGCGACGCTGATCCCTCTTCCGGAGATTCAGATTTTCGGCGGAGGCGCACATGCAGGGCGGCGCACCGACATTCAGGACTTCATGGTGATGGCGCCCCAAGCGAGGAGTTTCGCCGAGGCCCTCGAGGTGACGGCCGAAGTCTATCGGGCCGCCGGGCTGGTGATGGCCGAACGCGGCCTGTTGCAAGGGGTTGCGGACGAAGGCGGCTGGTGGCCGGCCTTCTCGACCAACGAGGAAGCCCTCGACACGCTGCTGCGCGCCATCGAACGCGCCGGCTATGCGCCGGGAGCCGAAGTTGCGGTCTCCCTCGATGTCGCGGCATCCGAATTCGGGCGTGCGGGCCGCTACAGGTTGGGCCTCGAGCAACGCGAACTCGATCGCGACGGCTTGGCCGAATATCTGCTCGGCTGGTGCGCCCGCTATCCCATTCTGTCCATCGAAGACCCGTTCGCCGAAGACGACCCCGTCGGGCTGAAGCGGTTCACCGCCGCGGTGGGCCGCCGCATCCAGGTGATCGGCGACGACCTCCTGGTGACCAATGCGAATCTGGTGGAGGCCGCGGCCCAGGACGGCACGGTCAATGCCGTGTTGGTCAAGGTCAACCAGGCCGGAACCGTGAGCGAGGCTGCCGCGGCTTGCCGAGCCGGCAAGCGCGCCGGTTTCGGTACGATCGTCTCGGCACGGTCGGGTGAAACCGAAGACGTGGCGATCGCCCACCTGGCAGTCGGCTGGGGCGCCGGCCAACTCAAGGTCGGCTCCTTCGCCCGCTCCGAACGCATGGCGAAGTGGAACGAGATGCTCCGCATCGAGGAGACCCTCGGAGCTCGGGCGTGCTTCGCCGGGACGAGCGCCATGCCCTGGAACCGCGCTTTCGCCGCGATCGATGCCGGCCGGCTTTGACGACAACGAGAAGGGGCACGCCGTCCGCAGCGCGATGCAGTGCGCGGTCCCAGGAGAGGGGCACGGCCTGCCAAGCGATCTTCCTGCATCGTATCGGCAGGGTGATGCGGGCGAACCTGCCACGGTGTGCCGCAGCCTTCACCAGAAGCCCGGGTCCGTCGCAAACCTGAGACATTCCCCGAGAGTCGCATTGATTTTCAGCCACTGTGATGTTATGGTCACGGCTGAGAAAAGCGCTCAATCACAACTTCAGGAAGGTAAAATTTGCGTTTTGCGCCCGGCTCTTCCACCGCGCGCGCGCAATTCTATTGCCGCCCGGTGTGCTGGGACAGAACGTCGCTTCTGCCGCTTCGAGCTCTACAGAGCGCTCCGTGGCCGATCAAGCTATCTTTGAGGTTTCCAGGCTCTGACTTGCATAATAATCCGCTTTGCAATCCAGAATTGAAATGACCGTAGTCTCGTGGTTTCCTCTGTTTAGTTTGCGGAGCCACGGGGTTCAGGACCGAGAGGGTAGGTATCCTGGACATCCTGTAGACGCATGTAACCGCAAATCACTGGCTTCAACAACGATCGGACGCACGTGACTCAGAAATCCTCCATGGCAGCCGCCGTCGATGCGGATGCAAAAATCATGACGCCGGACGCCAATACTGTCTCATCCGAAAAGACGGTGATGACGCGGTTGAAGCCGAGTTCCACGCCTTCGGGGTTCAGATCGCCTTTCGCGAGCAAAGCCTCTAGAACACAGGCGGCGCCCGGCCAAGCAAAAACTGACGGCAGCAAGTCCGGATCGAAGCAGAGCGGCCCCCGGCCAGGCTTCCGGGCAGGCGAATTCATCGTCTACCCGGCGCACGGGGTTGGTGAGATCGTAGCCATCGAGGAAGAGGAAGTCGCCGGCTTCAAACTGGAGCTCTTCGTCATCAGCTTTGCCAAGGACAAGATGAAGCTGAAGGTGCCGCTTCCCAAGGCGTCGACCGTCGGCATGCGCAAGCTGAGCGAAGCCAATGTGATCCAGCGCGCGCTCGACACGCTTGCCGGACGGGCCCGCGTGAAGCGCACCATGTGGTCGCGTCGGGCTCAGGAATACGAGGCCAAGATCAATTCCGGCGACCTTGTTTCAGTGGCGGAGGTCGTGCGCGATTTGTACCGCTCCGAAGCGCAGCCGGAGCAGTCCTATTCCGAACGACAGTTGTATGAGGCCGCGCTCGACCGCATGGCGCGTGAGATCGCTGCCGTGCAGAAGCTGACGGACTCGGAAGTGTTCAAGCTGATGGAATCGCAGTTGCAGAAGAGCCCGCGCCGCGGCAAGGCGGAAGCCGAGGCGGAACTCGAGGGCGAAGCCGAGGTGGACGAGGGCGACGTCGAAGAAGCTGCTTGATTGCGCCCATCATGCGATGCAACGAAAAACCCGGCTGTGCAGTCGGGTTTTTTTTTCGGCACGTGGACGCTGTGGCGCCCGGCACACTGGCGGATCTTGCGGTTCTTGCCGATACCTCGACATGATGGATCGAAGCTCGCCGCGCGGCGCTCGCGGCGCCGGGAATTCGCTTCGTGGCGCGATTCGCCTTGGGACGGCGACGTTCCGGCGGGACAGAGGCGACTGCGTCAGCCGGCTTTAGGCCCGCGAGGCGGAACTCCTCGGCAACGCTGCCATTGGAGAGCCTGCCTTCGTGTCGCGCGCATCGAGCTCCGCATCGATCTCCGCGCCAGTGAGGAGGATCAGCGCACTGACCCAGAACCACAGCAGCAGGATCACCACGGCACCGAGCGACCCATAGGTGGCGTCGTAAGACCCGAACTTGCTGACGTAGATGGAAAACACGAACGAGCCGAGCAGCCAGAAGCCCGTTGCGATCGCCGAGCCCCAGGTGATCCAGCGCCAGCGCGGGTGGCTGCGCGAGGGCGCCCAGCGGTAGATCACCGCGAAGCCGAGGATCACGAGCACCGCGAGTAGCGGCCAACGCAAGATGTCGAGCAGCGTGGCCGTCAGGTTGCTCAAGCTGAGGAACTTGAGGACGATCGGGACCACGGCCACGGCCAGAATGATCACGATGGTGAAAACGACCGCGCCCAACGTCAGTACAAGGGCGATCACGTTTTGCATGATGAAGGATCGCTTCTCCGTTTCCTCATAGGCGATGTTCAGCCCCGTCATGACTGACGAGATGCCGGCGCGAGCGCTCCACAGCGCGAACAGCACGCTGGTCCCCAAGGCAAAGGACAGTTGCGATCCGCTTTTCTGAGCGAAGCCTTGCAGCCCGTCGGTGATCAGCTTGAGCGCTTCGGGCGGCAGAAGACTTCCGTATTCGCTGATCCGCCGGGCCACGTCTGCCGGGTCGCCGACGAGCGCGTAGAGCGACACGATGGCGGCCAGGGCCGGAAACATGGCCAGCATCGCATAGAAGGCGACACCGGCCGCCACGAGCGTGATGTTGTCGCGACCGATGCGGTTGAAGATAGTTCGGACGATGCCGATCAGTCCGGGCGGATGATCCACCGGCGGGGCCGAGGCCCCCGGGTCGGATCCCGCCCCGAGTGGCGAGCGCGTGCCCTGATCGGATGCCGATGCCTGCTGCGGCCCCGGTACCGAGGGTCGCGCCGCGACATTCGAGCGTTTCGTAACAAGTCCCACCAGAGCGAAGCTCAGAATCGCCAACGTCGTCAACGCCGATTCAGCCTTGCGCCCCTGCCCATTGCGATTCCGCATGATAAGTAAGCTCCCGTAGCCTGAAGGAATGCCTGTCGGCGTATCGGCGTTCCACGATTCCGTCGAGCCGGGCAAAATCGCCCTCGGGCATCCTCTTGGCCGCCTAACCCCCGATCTCCTCGCGCATCAGTTCCAGGGTCAGCCACTCGTCTTCGGCTTCGCTCAGCTTGGCTTCGGTTTCGGCGAAAGCGGCGGAAAGCTTGGCGAAGCGGTCGGGATCGCGACCGTAGAGGCCGGCGTCGTCGAGCGCCGCCTGCAACCGTCCCCTGGCGGCACGGAGTTCGTCCATGCGGTTCGGCAGTTGTTCGAGCGCATACCGCTCCTTGAAGCCAAGGCGCTTCTTCAGACCGGGCGGAGCCTGTGTCTTGCGATCCGAGCCGGGCAGAGGTTTAGGCGCGCTCGGCCCGCGGGATGCCGGTTTCGACACGCCGGCACCGCGCTGCGCCACCATGTCGGAATAGCCGCCCGCATAATCCACCCAGCGCCCGTTCCCTTCCGCCACGATCACCGATGTCGCCACGCGGTCGAGAAAGTCGCGATCGTGGCTCACCACGACGACCGTGCCCGGGTAATCGGACAGCATGTCCTGCAGAAGGTCGAGCGTTTCGAGGTCGAGGTCGTTGGTGGGCTCGTCCAGCACCAGCAGGTTCGAGGGCAGCGCCAGGGCACGCGCCAGCAGCAGGCGGCCGCGCTCGCCGCCCGAAAGACGGCCGACCGGCGTGCGGGCCTGTTCGGGGCCAAACAGGAAGTCCTTCATGTAGCCGACGACGTGCCTGCTTTGCCCATTGACGATCACCTGGTCGGAGCCGCCGCCCGTCAGCGCGTCCGCCAGCGTTGTCGCGGGCTCCAGACTCGCACGCGCCTGGTCAAGGGTGGCGACCTGAACGTTGTTGCCGATCTTGATCATGCCGTGATCGGGCGATGCGCGGCCGGTCAGGAGATTCAACAGGGTCGTCTTGCCGGCTCCGTTGGGTCCGACGATGCCGACACGGTCGCCGCGCCGGATCCGGGTGGAGAAGTTCTTGACGATCACCCGTTCGCCGTAGCTCTTCGACACGGCTTCGGCCTCGACCACGAGTTTGCCCGACAGCTTGCCCTCGGGCACGGTCATCTTGGCCGACCCGATGGCGCGTCGTTCGTCGCGCCGGGTCTGGCGTAAAGTCTCGAGCGCCGCCATGCGTCCGACGTTGCGCTTGCGCCGGGCCGTGACCCCGTAACGCACCCAATCTTCCTCCGCGGCGATCTTGCGGTCGAGCTTGTGGCGGTCGCGCTCTTCGGCCTCCAGCACTTCGTCCCGCCACTCCTCGAAGTCCCCGAAGCCGCGTTCGATGCGGCGCGTCATGCCGCGGTCGAGCCACACGGTGGCCCGGGACAGTTTGCTCAGGAAGCGTCGGTCGTGGCTGACCAGGACGAGCGCCGAGCGCAGGCTGGCGAGGACATCTTCCAGCCATTCGATCGCCGGCAAATCCAGGTGATTGGTCGGCTCGTCGAGCAGCAGAATGTCGGGTTCGGGCGCGAGGACGCGGGCCAGCGCCGCGCGACGCAGCTCGCCGCCCGACAGCCGGAACGGGTGGCCGCTTCCCGCCAGCCCAAGGTCGCCGAGCAGCGTTCTGGCCCGGTAGGGATCGTCGGTCGGACCCAACCCTGCCTCGACATAGGCCTGCACCGTGGCGAACCCGGACAGGTCGGGCTCCTGCGGCAGCACCCGCAAAGTGGCGTCGGGCTGCAGGAAGCGCAGCCCGCTGTCGGGCTCGACCGTGCCGGCCGCCATCTTCATCAGCGTCGATTTGCCCGAACCATTGCGTCCGACGAGGCAGATCCGGTCGCCGCGCCCGACCGACAGATCGACACCCTCGAGCAGCGGCTTGCCACCCAAGGTGAAGCGTATGTTCGACATCTGAAGCAGCGGGGGGGCCATGAAGATCCTGACGAACTTTGAAGCCGGCTATCAGGGCGGGTCTCCGCCGTCCTGAGGTTAGCGGCGCACGGAGGGAGCGAGCATTGGAGGGGCGTTTCGCTCGTCCCGCGGTTGTGGTGGCATCACCCATGGGTTTAACCTTGGCGGCCCCATCCGCCACCATGGCGGCGATGACGAGGACCTCCCATGACGCAGGTTAGCGATGAGCAGAAATTCGCAGAGCTTCGGGCCTACCGGGTCAAGATCGCCGACACGAAGATTGCCGCCATGTTCGCGGCCGATCCCGAGAGATTCAAGCGCTATCATGTCGCGCTCGACGATCTCGTCTTCGATTACTCGAAACATCGGGTGGATGACAGCGCTCTGGCGGCGCTGATCCGGCTGGCGCGCGCCATGGACCTCGAAGGCAAGCGCGACCGGATGTTTGCCGGCGACATCGTCAACCCCACCGAACATCGTCCTGCCTTGCACACCGCTTTGCGCAACTTCTCCGGCAGGGCGGTCATGGTCGGCGGGGCGGATGTCGTGCCGGAGGTCGAGGCCGAGCGGGCCAGAGTCGCGGCTTTCGCAAGCGGGGTGCGGGGCGGCTCGATCAAGGGCGCCACTGGACACCCGCTGAGCGACATCGTCAATATCGGGATCGGCGGCTCGGACCTCGGGCCCGCCATGGCGGCACGCGCGCTGGCGCCCTACTCCAGCCCGCAAATCCGCACGCATTTCGTGTCCAATGTGGACGGCGCCGATATCGGCGACACTCTGGCCGCCCTCGATCCCGCCGCCACGCTGTTCATCGTTTCGTCGAAGACCTTCACGACGCAGGAAACCATGACCAACGCCCGCTCGGGCCGCGCCTGGCTGGTGGCCGCCTTGGGAGAGGCCGCCGTCGAGCACCATTTCGCGGCGGTATCGACCAAACTCGACCTCGTGGCCGAGTTCGGCATCAAGCCGGACCGGGTTTTCGGTTTCTGGGACTGGGTCGGCGGCCGCTATTCGATCTGGTCCAGCATCGGCCTCGCGCTCACCATCGCGATCGGGCCGCAGGCCTTCGAAGCCTTCCTGCGCGGCGGTTTCGAAATCGACACGCATTTTCGAGAAGCGCCGCTCGAGCGCAATATCCCCGCCCTCATGGGCCTGATCGGCATCTGGTACCGCAACGTGTGGGGCTTCGCCACCCAGGCGGTCATTCCCTACGACCAGAGGCTCGGACGCTTTCCGGCCTATCTCCAGCAGCTGGACATGGAAAGCAACGGCAAGTCGGTCCACATCGACGGCACGCCGGTGCACGAATCCACCGGCCCGGTGGTGTGGGGCGAGCCCGGCACCAATGGGCAGCACGCCTTCTTCCAGTTGCTGCACCAGGGGACCGAAATCGTGCCGATCGATTTCCTGATCGCGGCCGAGCCGACCAAGGCCGACGAAAAACACCACGAGCTGCTGGTCAGCAATTGCCTGGCCCAGTCACAGGCGCTGATGCGCGGGCGCGATCTCGAGGAGGTCAAGGCCCAGCTCGCAAAGGGTGGCATGGAACGTGATGCGATCGAGAAACTCGCGCCGCATAAGGTGTTTTCCGGCAATCGTCCGTCATCGACCTTCATGTATAAAAAGCTCGACCCGCGCATGCTCGGCCGGCTGATCGCGCTTTACGAGCACAAGATCTTCACGCAGGCCGCGATCTGGGACACCAACCCTTTCGATCAATGGGGCGTGGAACTCGGCAAGGAGCTCGCTTCGAAGCTCGCGCCCATCGTGGCCGACGCTTCCGCGTCCACGACCGACCTCGATGCTTCGACGGCGGGCCTCGTCGCCCACCGCCGCGCGTTGCTCGGGACGGCCTGAAGGGTCGACCTCAAGCTTCCGGACGCTTGGCCGCCTTTCCTACTGTCCGCTCTCTGCGGGTGCCTGGCCTCCCGTCGGCGCCTGGCCCTGATCGGGCTGGCCCTGATCAGGCGCGGAAGCGGCGGCAGGGGCGGCAGGGGCGGCAGCCGGTGTCGCGGCAGGCGCGGGTTGCGACAAGCTCTGGCGCTGCGTCGCGACCTGGCTTTGCACGTCGCTGAGCTCCGAATGGGCCCTCTGGAGCTGAGCGTTCAGGGCCGCAAGATCGCGATTGCGCTGGGCCGCCTGATCGCTCAATTGCGCGAGCTGTTTCTGGAGATCGGCCACGGCACTCTGGGCCTTCTCGAGATCCGCCGCCAGCTGCTCTCGGCGTCCCGTGGAGTCGACCACGGCCTTTTCGATGTCGGCGCGCTGCGCCGTCGCCTGCTTCAAGGCCGCACGCTCCTGGACCAGCCGGTTCTCCAGGTCGGCGAGATCGCGATTGTGCGCGGCCACCTGGTCCGACGCGTCCGCCACCGCCCGCTGCTCCGTCGCCTTCTGGTCCAGCACCTGCTTGAGCTGATCGCGGGCCGCGGCCAGCTGCTTGTCGACATCGCCCCGTTCGGCCACCTCGGCCCGGGCCTTCTGCAGCTGGTCCTGGATGCCGGCGATATCGGCCTTCCGGGCCGTCAGATCCTCGTTCATCTGGGCCAATTGTTGTTTCAGCGCATCGTTGGTCTGCTGCGCCGCCGCGGTCTCGCCCGCAACCCGGTCACGCTCGGCAGTGGCTTCGGCAACGGCCTTCGCGGCTTGGTCATGCTCCGCCGTCAAGCCGCCGAGCGTAGCCCGGAGATCGCCGATCTGCTTGCCGAGGCTGGCCTGCTCCGCCTTGCGACCCGCAAGCTGCTCGTTCAATTGCGCGACCTGCTGCTTCAGCGCGTC
This sequence comes from Hyphomicrobiales bacterium, assembly GCA_038199665.1. Classification (GTDB taxonomy): domain Bacteria; phylum Pseudomonadota; class Alphaproteobacteria; order Rhizobiales; family Beijerinckiaceae; genus Lichenihabitans. Next base: position 5,513 of record JBBPYT010000286.1, on the reverse strand, counting down.
GTTGCCCTGCTGCGCCGTGGCGGTTTCGGCGGCGATCCGGTCATGCTCCGTGTTGGCTTCGGCCGTAGCCTTCTCGGCCGCTTCACGCCCGGCCGTGGCCTGGGTGAGCGCATCGCGCGCCTGTGCAGCCTTGGCCTCGGCATCCTGGCGAGCCTTCGCCGCCTCCGCGGCGGCCTTCTGAGCCTCGGCCCCCGCAGCCTCCGCGGCGCTGCGCTTACTTTCGATGTCGGACAGCGACCCGGCCGCGGCCTGTTCCTTCTTCAATTCGTCATCGAGTTGCCGGTTCTGTTGCTGCAGGCCCGTCAGGTGGCTTTGCTCCTGAGCTCGTTCCGAGCTTGAACTCGCAAGACTCCAGAAGAACAGCAGCCAACCGATGAGCGCGAAAGCGACTACGGCGAGGGTCACTGGACGACGCAATTCTTCGTTGTAGTTGGTAACCATGATGGTGTCCTGCTCCCGGAAACTCCTGAAATGAAAACAAGCATGCCGCCATTCTCATGTCACGCGGCAACGCAACACGTCTTCACGGGGCGGGCGGAGTTCACGCTTCGGTCTCCAGATCCGAACGGGCGCGAGCCCCGACGCCCATTGTCCAGCATTGCGATCGAAGCGTCTCGGCCTCAATGCAGCACGCTTTGGCGACGCGGCTGCGCTCTCCGCGCGACCGGCGCGGGGCCGGACTCGTCGAACAGCTCCGCCAGCTTCTCGGTCATGGCGCCGCCGAGTTCCTCGGCATCCACGATGGTCACGGCGCGGCGATAGTAGCGCGTCACGTCATGGCCGATACCGATGGCGATGAGTTCCACCGGCGAGCGGGTCTCGATCTCCTCGATGACGGCGCGCAGATGCCGTTCGAGGTAGTTCCCGGCGTTGACCGACAGGGTCGAATCGTCGACCGGCGCGCCATCCGAGATCATCATCAGGATGCGCCGCTGCTCGGGTCGCCCCATCAGGCGCTCGTGCGCCCATTCGAGCGCTTCCCCGTCGATGTTTTCCTTGAGCAGGCCCTCGCGCATCATCAGCCCGAGATTGCGGCGCGCCCGGCGCCACGGCGCGTCGGCGGCCTTGTAGATGACGTGGCGCAGATCGTTCAACCGGCCGGGCGAAGCGGGCTTGCCGGCCTGAAGCCAGGCTTCCCGCGACTGTCCGCCCTTCCAGGCCCGCGTCGTGAATCCCAGGATCTCGACCTTGACGCCGCAACGCTCGAGCGTGCGCGCCAGGATGTCGGCGCAGGTGGCCGCCACCGTGATGGGGCGGCCGCGCATGGATCCCGAATTGTCGAGCAGCAGCGTCACCACGGTGTCGCGGAAATCCGTGTCCTTCTCCCGCTTGAACGACAGCGGCTGCTGCGGGTCGACGACAACGCGCGAAAGCCGGGCAGGGTCGAGCATTCCCTCCTCGAGGTCGAACTCCCAGGCGCGGCTCTGCTGCGCCATCAGGCGGCGTTGCAGGCGGTTGGCGAGGCGCCCGACCACATTGGACAGATTGTTGAGTTGCTTGTCGAGGTAGGCGCGCAGCCGCTCCAGCTCCTCGGAGTCGCAGAGTTGTTCGGCCGCCACGACCTCGTCGAATTTGGTACTGAAGGCTTTGTATGCGGGTCCGCGGGCGGCGTTCTGGCCCGATGAGGGCCTACGGCTCTCGGCCGCTTCGTCGGCCTCGCCTTCGTCCGAGTCTTCCGGCGTTTCCCCCGCCGGTCCGTCCGGGCTGTCCATGGCGCCTTCGTCGAGCTCGTCGGAGCTCGCCTCCGCCGCATCGGTCTCGATGGTTTCGCCGCTTTCGCTCTCCTCGCCTTCGCCTTCGGACGATTCGGCCTCGTCCTGAGGCTGGTCCTCGGCGCTCTCTTCGTCGTTCTCCTCGCGATCGAGTGCGGCCGGATCGCCCATTTCGAGCGCCGCCAAGAGCTTGTGCACCGAACGGCCGAAGGCACGCTGATCGTCGACCGAGGCGCCCAGCCTGTCGAGGTCCGCGCCGGCTCGCTCCTCGATCCAGGGCCGCCATAGATCGACGACGGTCTGGGCGGCGGCGGGGGGCGCCCGACCGGTCAGGCGTTCCCGCACCATCAGCGCCACCGCATCCTCGATCGGCGCCTCCGACCGGTCGGTGATTTCGGCGAAATTGCCGCGATGGTAGCGATCCTCGAGCATGGCCGCGAGATTGCTGGCAACCCCTTCCATGCGGCGGGCGCCGATCGATTCGACGCGCACCTGCTCGACCGATTCGAAAACCGCACGCGCCCCCTGAGCCTCGGGCAGCAGCCGACGATGCGTTGCCGCGTCGTGACAGGCAAGTTTCAGCGCCATCGAGTCGGCGTGGCCGCGCACGATGGCCGCGTCCCGCAGCGACAGCTTTCGGGGCGGCTCCGGTAGACGCGCCTTGGCGGTCTCGCCATGCCCGACGACGTTCGGCTTGTCGGCCGCATAGGTGACCTCAAGATCCGGCGTGCGAGACAGCGCCCGCATGCAGGACGCCACGGCGCGCTTGAAGGGCTCCTGCGGCGCTTCGGCCGCTGCAGCGGACTTCCGATTGGTCGGCGGCGCGGTCATGGGGCTTCCGTCATGAAGGTGAGCTGGCGCTGGCGCTCTCGCTGGATTGGTCCTGCTCGCGAAGAAGGATCATGCCTCCTCCTATCCGTGCCTCAGCTCAGCGCGACATTGACCGAGCTTTCGGGAAGTTCCTGGCCGAAGCAGCGTTGGTAGAACTCCGCAACGAGCGAGCGTTCGAGCTCGTCGCACTTGTTGAGGAACGTCAGCCGGAACGCAAAGCCGATGTCGCCGAAAATCTCGGCGTTCTCGGCCCAGGTGATGACCGTGCGCGGGCTCATTACGGTCGACAGGTCGCCTGCGACGAAAGCGTTGCGGGTCAGGTCGGCAACCCGCACCATTCTGTTGACGGTGTCGCGCCCTTCCTTGCTGCCACGGTAATGCGGTGCCTTGGCCTGAACGATATCGACCTCGCGGTCGTGCGGCAGGTAGTTCAGCGTCGCGACGATCGACCAGCGATCCATCTGACCCTGATTGATCTGCTGCGTGCCGTGATAGAGCCCTGAGGTGTCGCCGAGGCCGACCGTGTTGGCGGTGGCGAAAAGCCGGAAGGCCGGGTGCGGCTTGATGACCCGCTTCTGGTCGAGCAGCGTCAGACGCCCCGAAATTTCGAGCACCCGCTGAATCACGAACATCACGTCGGGCCGGCCCGCATCATATTCGTCGAAACAGAGCGCTATATTGTTCTGCAGTGCCCAGGGCAGCATGCCGTCCCGAAACTCCGTAACCTGCTTGCCATCCTTGAGCACGATGGCATCCTTGCCGACGAGGTCGACGCGAGACACGTGGCTGTCGAGGTTGATTCGAACGCAGGGCCAGTTCAGCCGTGCCGCGACCTGCTCCACATGCGTCGACTTGCCGGTGCCGTGATAGCCCGTGATCATGACGCGGCGGTTGCGCGAAAATCCGGCCAGAATGGCGAGCGTGGTGTCCCGGTCGAAGATATAATCCGGATCGAGATCCGGCACATGGTCTTCCGCCTTGGCGTAGGCCGGCACCTGCATATCGGACTCTATGCCGAACACCTGCCGCACCGAGACCTTCATGTCCGGTACGGCCGACGCGTTGTCTTTTGCTTGTTCCATCAATCCTCCGTCCCCGCCTCGAGGGAGGTAAGGCCCGCCGGGGGTCTACGTGGTTCGGTCCTGACGCTCGCGTGCGCTTGCAACGCAGGCACGGTCCCCGAATACCGGGGTCAGGTCGCCGTGTCGGCAACATCCGCAACTGCCGACAGCTTGATCGTCTTCAGGAAATTATAGGCCCGGATGATCTCGCGCAATTTATCTTCGCTCGACCGATCGCCTCCGTTCGCGTCCGGATGAAGCTGTTTGACCAACGTCTTGTAGCGGCTCTTGACCCGGCTCGCATCAGCGGTTTCGTCGAGCCCGAGCGCCCCCAGGGCCTTCATTGTGGCCTGACTGTAGCGAGGCTTGTGCGCGGCTTCGGGCCGCCAGGTGCGGGCGCGAGCGCGGAAGATGCCGAGACTGTCGGGATGACCGTCGGGGGAGGCGCTCTCGCCCGCCATGCGATTGACCCCCATGTTCCAGGTCGGCCGGTGCCCGACGAGCGCCTCCTTCTGGTACTTGGCGACCGCATCGTCGCTCATGCCGCTGAAATAGTCGTAGGTCGCGTTGTATTCCCGGACATGGTCGAGACAGAAACAAAAGTACGATCCTTCCCGGTCGCGTCCCATCGGGGCGCGGAATTCGCCGGCGTTGAGGCAACCCGGATGGTCACAAGGTGTCGCCGCAGCCTCATGGGCCTGCTTCGGGACGGGCTTGGTCCGGATGCGGTCGAAGTGGCGCGAGTTGAGATTCATCACCAGCCTATTATGGGGGAGTTCTCGGAGGTCGCAAGCCGTACGGCCCGATGCCGACCGCGGCTCGCACGCCTCCCTTCAACTACGGTTAGCCGGAGAAAGCCTTCCATGAGCGTCAAGGACATCATTGCTTCGCACCTCACGGCGGGGCTGCGGCCCGACGACCTGACGGTCGTCGACGAATCGCATCTCCATGCCGGCCATTCCGGAGCGCGGCCGGACGGCGAAACGCATTTCCGCGTGCGGGTCACGGCCCATGCCTTTGCGGGCAAAAGCCGCATCGAGCGGCACAGGATGGTCAATGCCCTGCTGGCCGAGGAGTTGCGCGACCGCGTGCATGCCTTGGCGATCGAGGCCAGGGCGCCGGGGGAGCGGGTCCGCTGAGCAGCCGGTCCATCAGGCCATTTCCAAGCGGCACCGTCCCCCTTATAGCTGAAATCTGTTGAGGCTGGAGTCCATGATGTCCGATATGCGGCTGGTCGTCACCGGTGCCGGCGGGCGCATGGGTCGCATGCTGGTCAAGGCTATCGCCGAAGCCCAAGGGCTCGCGCTGGCCGGGGCTCTCGAACGTTCGGGCTCGCCGGCGCTCGGGCAGGATGCGGGTGTGCTGGCCGGGGTCGGCCCGCTTGGCATGAGCGTGAGCGAGGATGCGCTCGAAGCGTTCGCGAGGGCCGACGGCGTCCTCGACTTCACCACGCCTTCCGCCACGGTCGAGTTCGCGGGCTTGGCGGCGCAGGCGCGCATCGCCCATGTGGTTGGAACCACCGGGCTGAGCGAGGCGGACCTGTCCCGCCTCGCGGCCGCCGGCCGCCACGCCCCAATCGTGCGTTCGGGCAACATGAGTTTGGGTGTCAATCTCCTGGCCGCGCTGGTTCGCCGCACCGCCAAGACCCTCGGCCTCGAGTGGGACATCGAGATCGTCGAGATGCACCATCGCATGAAGTTGGATGCGCCGTCCGGCACGGCGCTGCTGCTCGGCGAAGCGGCCGCGCAAGGGCGGGGCATCGGCCTTGCCGATCACTCGGCCCGATCGCGTGACGGTCACACCGGAGCACGGGTCCCCGGCGCGATCGGCTTTGCGGCGCTGCGCGGCGGCACCGTGGTGGGCGCCCACCGCGTGTTTTTCGCCGGCGCCGGCGAACGCATCGAATTGT